>JAIPBM010000001.1 GCA_021739695.1 Flavobacteriales bacterium
ACAATACTTGCATTTCCGCTGGCATCCAACTGAACAGTGATGTTCTGGCAGATGGCCGTTGGGTCGACTGTGTCTTCGATGGTGACAGTGGCGGTGCATTGGTCTGTATTGCCACTTGGATCAGTCGCGGTAAGTGTAATCGTGTTGGCTCCTGTGTTTGCACAGGTGAAGGTCAATGGCGTGGCACTCAGCGTTACCGAACAGTTGTCGTTGCTTCCATTATCAACATCTGCTGCTATGATACTTGCGTTGCCGCTGGCATCCAACTGAACAGTGATGTTCTGGCAGATAGCTGTTGGATCTACGGTGTCTTCGATGGTGACAGTGGCAGTGCACTGGTCTGTGTTGCCACTTGGATCGGTTGCAGTCAACGTGACCGTATTTGCGCCAGTGTTCGCACAGGTGAATGAAAGTGGTGTGGCACTCAGCGTTACCGAACAGTTGTCGTTGCTGCCGTTATCAACGTCTGCTGCTACGATGCTTGCGTTGCCGCTGGCATCCAACTGAACAGTAATGTTCTGACAGACGGCCGTTGGATTCGTTACATCTTGTACCGTAATGGTGGCAGAGCAATTATCTGTGTTTCCACCTCCGTCTTCAACAGTCAAAGTCACAACATTAGCACCAAGATCAGAACAGCTAAAAGCGCTTGTTGAAAGTGTGTACGCAGCAATACCGCAATCATCCGAACTTCCATTGTCCACATCGAGACCAGAAACGGTGATGTTTCCAGTAGCATCCAATTGAACAGTGATGTTCTGGCATGCAGCAACTGGTGCGGTATTGTCAGAAATTGTAAGTGTTGCTTGGTCGCAATTTGTTGGGAAAGCTGCCTCACATATCTCATACGTAACGGTGTATGTTGCAGGTGGCGTATTCGGAGCTACATCCACGCTTCCATCTGCATTGATGGTTACATAGCCTGTTGGATCTGGAGTGATTATCGTGAGAACAACATCAGAGATGGATGGAGCACTGCCTCCAAGGTCATCGTTGGTTAGGACGTTTATCACGTTGGTTTCACCATTCTGACAGTCTATTGATGGCACCAAATCATCAACGGCATCAATCGGCTCACAAACACTGATCGTAATTGCAACTCCACAGGCATCGTCCAAAATAGAAGGAACTGCATAGTAGGTGGTTGTGGTACCCGCAACAGCCGGGAAAGAGGTAGTGTACTCGATGGAGGAGACGGTTACCGGAAACTCATTGAAATACCTTGTGCCAGCAGGAAAATGTTCATCAATTGAATCAACCGGAATGCTTACCGTGCTGTAGCAAAAAGGGAAATCCGTCTGAAGTTGTTCAGGAGTACAGTTTTCGGAAACGTAGTTGGCAGGAACCACAATATCTGCAGTAAGCGGTTCCGTCAATGGCTCACCTTGGCAAGTACCACCGCTCTCATAACCTGTAATCAATCCAGAGTTTTGAAGCGCAACACCTGTTACGGATCCAGTTCCTGTTAGGGTTCCAGTTGTTGTAATTGCACTAGCGCAAGCTGCATCATTCAGTAAAATACAATTGTCTACAACCTGAATGGTAAAAGACAAGGTTGCCAACAGATCTTGCGGATCAGCTGGCAGCGGCAATGTTCCAAAATCCCAAATGATTGAACCTGTTGGACCGGCACTTGGGTCAAAGTAAAGGTTATTAGGAGTCGGAGTTGGTGTAAAGAAAATGCTTCCAACCATACTACCCGGAACCAAGGTTCCAGTTGATGGCATTGGAATGGTGATCACGTGATTCAAGACTTCTTCGTTACCGATATTTCTCACATCGATATTAAAGGTCATCAGATCGCCTGGACCTACGACCAATGGGTCTGGCACAACTGGAGAACCATTCAACTGGCTTACCGAAATTAGACCTTCCACTTCTGGCACATACGAGTCGGACGACATCGTGATGTTGTAAATGATATAAGTGTCTTGCGTAGAGCCGTAACGGAAAGTGGTTGATGTTTGGTTATTTGCCATAACCGTGTTACCCGGATTGGGCACGGTAAAGGCGCTGATATCAAGCCCTGAGTTGTTAAGAATGGTCGGGTTTCGTGGATTGCCGCCTGTAAAAATGGACGAGTTAAAGAAGTTTCCGGTTGTGTTTCCACCATGACTGAGTCCGACCCAAGCATTATTGGCAGCATTCCTGATCTGAAAATAATCACCAGAATAGGGTGCATCACCTTCTCCGGCCATAACTCCAACACGAAGATTTACAGGGCCTGCAGGAGTAGTTTGAAATCCAGTAACCGGAATCTGATACGAAGTGGTACTTGAAGGAACGTATGCGTGTCCGTCAAATACGGTGATATCTCTCCAGGTCATCAGGTAATTTTCGTACACCACTACCATTCCCCAACCTCCGTAGAGTCCAATACTTCCGATGGCACCTTCCTTAAGGGCTACATCAGCAACAAAATATTCTCCTGGGCCATGTGTCTGCACATATGTTGTAATGTCCTTGTATGCAGCAAACATTCCATAGGCACTATCTGCTGTATTGGATGAAAGCGGAAAATAGATCTCAGTCGTTGATTGTGTTGAATAATACGTTGCCCCAGGCCCTTTCAATTTAACCTCGCCCTTATCTACCGTTTGGGTATAATTCGAATAAACGGGTGCGATTCCTGATACGTTGACATTAGCATCGGCACCGTTTTGAGTGTCGGTGGTATTAAGGTTTGTGCCCGTATCTCTCACGAGGCTAATAATTGTCAGATCCACACCGCCAATGGTAATGACATAAGGAGTAGTCAATGTGGCTGTTCCATTAGCACCTGCAGTCGTGTAAGTAACAGGAACGTTAACTGGCGTTCCTCCGTTAACAGAAAGAGTTACTCGATTTGCCCCAGTATTATTCGTGAAGCTAAATACGTAGGTATTCGTTCCATCGCTGAAGGTGTAGATCGGATATCTGTTTCCACTTGAACCTCCTCTGCTTACTTGAAGATCATATCCTGTGTCTGGAATATCATCGTTGTGATTAACAGTATAATTCTGGTTGACAGGGGTAGTTCCAGTCTGAATCTGATTAGTTACGTTGAACGTTAGAGGTGAACTCGCATTCTCCTCTGTTCTTCCAGTCCAATAGAGGCCTGCAAAGAGCACATTCGTGCACTCATCCGCAGCTCCATTCTCGGTTGAGTATTCTAATGTGGCAGATGATGAGTTGAACGTGCTGTCAAGCCCATCAATATCCACATAGATCATCTGATTCTGATTCCCAGTGTTGTCTCCATAGTTTTGCAGCGTCAGGTTTGTGTTCCCGATCATCGCAAAATCACCCTTGATCTTATATGTTGCAGGAACCGTTCGCGTGGTAAACGGAACAAATACCTGACCTAAGGTCAATAACGGAGACGTAAGAAAAAGCAACACAAGTAAAGTACATAGACTTGTTCTACGTGTTTCCCGTAAAGAGAAAATGCTGCTTATTAAAGGTCTGTCCATTTGCCTTTCTGTTCGGAAGCTTAAATTATCAGCTGCCATCATGAAGAGCGTTCTACGACAGCTTATCCAAAAGGTTATGGCTTAGTTTGGCCCGTTTCGACCAACTAGTTGTTTCGGCTTACTAGTACCGTGTAAAAATTAAATATTCAGGGTCGATGGTCGATGAAATCGTGTCGTTGGTCAATCAATAAAGGACCGTTACTGAACCAACAATTTTGGGTTTTCCATTTGGTTGTTCCATTCCATCCCAATAAATACCGTTCTTGAAAATGGCATTTATCTTCCAAACATAAGCTCCCTGTGGAACGAGTTTTCCTTTGTAACGCCCGTCCCAACCTTCGGAAGGGCTTCCATTGAACAGCTCCGTAGATTCCCATAGCATGTTGCCCCATTTGTCGTAAACCCACGCATGATACTCGCCAATTCCTTCGCCTTTAGGCAAGAAAACGCCAGCATCTCCAGGATTATCGATCACCATCGCATTAGGCACAAATAAGCCGTAAGTCAATTCAATATAAATAGAGGTTTGGGCGGTATCAACACAGCCATACTCATTGTACACGTGTAGGACGATATCATAGGGACCGAACTCAGGATATGTGTATGTGGGTTCAAAAAGCTGCGAACCGTCTCCATTTCCGAATGTCCAATTGTATTCGTTTCCACCTGTAGAACTATTGATCAACGTGTACTGATTTCCTGGTTCTGGAAAAGACAAAAGAACCGGTGTGAAGTTGGCTATTGGCCTCGGAAAAGCGAATACGGCAGAATCAACAGTCAAAGTGTCCATACAACCATTTTCGTTGGTGACAATTAACGTCACATCATAACTTCCGGGGTTTTCGTAAAGGTGATATGGATTCGGTTCATCGCTGGTCTGACCATCGCCAAAATCCCAAAGAATAGAAGACATTGGTCCACTTTGATTGAACAGTCCAACCAGAATTGGGAAGCATCCGTCCGGATTTGGAATAGCAAAATTCGCTTCTGGTAATGGGTCAATTGTCAACCATTTGTGGGTAGAATCCACACATCCGTCCGCAGAAGTGGCCACCAAAGAAATCCTGTATGCTTGCGCTGTATCGTAAACTGCTGTGGGGAGAAACTGCGTTGAAGAATCTCCGTTACCAAAGGACCAACTGAAGCTGTTGGCATTGGTGCTATTGTTCGCAAAATCAACTACAACAGGGAAGGTACATGCATCAACAATGGTCTCGGTAAATGCGGCTACAACTGGCGCAAAAGTGGTAACGACAACCGAGTTTGGCACAGACGTACAGCCGTTCTGATCAACAGCAGTCACCGGAATATTATGTGTTTGCGTGATGTACGTTTCATAGCTATTGCCAAAGCCTTGTCCGTTGTCCCAAGTGATGAGATACGTTCCTCCACCTCCACTCGCTTCCACACTTAAGGAAACAACCGTTCCCGGACAGACCGTTGTATCATTTGATGTGATAAGAATGATCTGATCCGGCTCTGACACCTGAACTGTGTCTGCGGACACGCAACCATTGGCATCGGTTACTTCATAGAGATAATCGCCCGCTTCAAGACCCGAAGCAGTCTGGGTATTTTGGCCAATTGCAATCCAATTGTAATCGTATGGGCCAACTCCACCACTTGCCAAAATTGTTGCGCTTCCATCATCAAAACCGAAACACGTGGCATCGGTTACTTGAAGGACGCTCACATCAATTGCAGATGGGCTGGTCATTTCCAGCTCCAGCGAATCCTGGCAACCATTCAGGTCGGTAACGAGCACTTCGTAAACTCCAACACCAACGGCATTCAAAATGGGGTCAACATCTCCATTTGACCATAAGTATGAATATGTTGGAACGCCACCAGTAGCTTGAACCACAAACTGGCCATTTTGAGTTCCAAAACAAGTTACGGAAGTCGTATCTGTCGGATTTACAGTGAGGTCGGTAGGTTCAGAAAGCGTGATGCTTTGCGCAAGCTGACAACCGTTGGTATCAGTTACGATCACATCATACGTACCTGCCGAAAGCGAATCTATATCCTGCGTTGTTTCGCCCGTATTCCATTGATAGGAATAAGGAGCTGTTCCGGCAGAAACCTCCACATTGATGAGTCCGTTTGAAAGACCAAAACAAGAAACATTGAATCCGTTATAGGTCGTTGGAAATGACTGAACATCAATTGGTTCTGGTTCTGATAGTGTAATGCTATCCAAATGAGAGCAACCATTCGCATCTGTCACGGTAACCACATACGTTCCGGCCACAACGTCAGAAATGTCTTTCTCGATGGCCGTGTATCCATTCTCGCCCGTCCAGAAAAAATCGTAGTCCAAACAATCGGCTCCGCCAAGTATGCCTAGGTTGATGGACCCATCAGCCAAGCCTGCGCACGAGATGTTTGTACCGCCAATAACCGTTGGACTTGTAATACTTTCGGTTACCAACGGTTCTGGTTCAGTAAGCAAAATTGTTTCTGTTACCTGTGTTCCATTGGCATCAGTTACCACAACGTTGTACGAACCTGCAGCCAATCCTACCGCAGTCTCAGTTGTCTGACCATTCGACCATTGGAATTGATAGGGTGAACATCCCCCAGAAACGTTGGCAGTTGCCTCACCATCATCGGCACCATTACAACTGATATTGTAACCGCAGGCAAGTGTTGGCGATGAAACCTCCACAACAACTGCCGATGGCTGAATGGTAATGGTAAATGAGCACGCAGCTGTGTTGCCTGACTGATCCTCAGCATCGTATGTTACCGTTGTGGTTCCAACTGGGAAATTATCTCCCGATTGGAAATTGCTCGTCATGGTAACGGTGCAATTATCACTTTCGGTCGGTTCTGTCCAAGTAACGGATGGCGTACAATCTGAACTATCCGGTGTAAACTGAATGTCAGCTGGACAATTAGCTATTACTGGCGAAATCGTATCCAAAACAGTAATGACTGCAACACAATTGTCTGTGTTTCCACTTTGATCCGAAACGGTTAGCGTGATGATTTCCTGACCAAGATCGGCACAGAAGAAATCGGCCTGAGAAAGCGACAACGAGTTAATGGCGCAATTATCTGTTGAGCCATTATCTACATCGGCTGGATCAGCCGCAACGCTGCCTGCTGCATCTAAATAAACAGTCAGGTTTTGGCAGATTGCGTTCGGATCAACATTATCCAAAATGGTTACCGTAGCCGAACACGTTGAAGCGTTGCCGCTGTTATCCACCACACTCAGTTCAACCGTATTCTGTCCCAAATTGGAACAATCGAACGAAGTGATATCTAAACTAATAGTGGCAATTCCGCAAAGATCAGACGACCCATTATCTATCTGCGATGGAACGATGGTTGCATTTCCACTCGCATCTAACTGGACATTGATATCCTGACAAATAGCCGTTGGCGGAACGTTATCCTCCACGGTAACATTGGCCGAGCAGGTAGAAGAATTCCCAGTGGCATCCATAGCGGTGAGTGTCACGGTTGCGGTTCCAAGATTTGAACAATCGAACGTGTTTGGAGTAACGGTTAGATCCGTGACAGCACAATTGTCTGTACTTCCAGCGTCTACATCAGCGGCCACGATGGAAATGCTTCCGCTGGCATCTAACTGAACTACGATATCTTGACAAACGGCAGCTGGATCGATGTTGTCTTGGACCGTTACGATGGCAACACATGAGGCTGAATTCCCATTGGCATCCGTGGCAGTAAGTGTCACGTTATTCGCACCTAGACTCGAACAATTGAAGGTTGTTGGATCGGCAGCGAGAGTTGGAACTCCACAATTGTCTGAGGAACCTCCATCCACATCGGAAGCCACAATACTTGCGTTTCCTGAGGCATCCAACTGAATAGTAATATTCTGACAAATGGCTGTTGGAGGCATGTTATCTTCCACCGTGATCGTAGTCGTGCAGGTAGAAGAATTTCCGTTCACATCGGTTACCGTCAGCACTGCTTGAGTTACTCCAATTGTCGAGCAATCGAAGGTGTTTGGCGTTAATGAAACGCTTGCAATGGCGCAATTATCGGTTGAACCATTATCGACCTGCGAAGCATTGACACTTGCATTTCCGCTCGCATCCAACTGCACCAAAACATCTTGGCAAAGCGCGGTTGGAGCCGTTACATCAGCCACAGTAACGGTGGAAACACAACTGGAGCTGTTTCCGTTAAGATCGGTTGCTGTGAGTGTAACCGAATTCGGCCCAACATTGGAACAATCGAACGAATTCTGGTCAATAGCGAGATTGACGATGCCGCAATTATCTGAACTACCTGCATCCACGTCTCCGGTAGTAACGCTGATGGCGCCCGAAGCATCCAATTCCACAGTAATGTCTAGGCATAAGGCAACTGGCGGCACATTTTCCTGAACAGTTACCGTTGCGGTACATGTAGAGCTGTTTCCGTTTGCATCGCTCGCGGTGAGTGTAACGGTATTTGCTCCGATGTTGCTGCAATCGAATGTCGAAGGATCAACCGAAAGATCGGCCACACCGCAATTATCGAACGAACCTCCGTCCACATCGGCACCAACAATACTTGCATTTCCAGTTGCATCCAATTGAATGACAATATCCTGACAAACTGCGGTTGGAGCAGTATTCTCCACAAGTATCACGGTTGCAGAGCACGTAGAAGAATTTCCTGCAACATCAGTAACCGTAAGTTCTACCTGAGCGGGCGCACTCACAGTACAATCGAACGAATTAGGCGTAACAGCAAGCGTCACAGAACCGCTGCAATTATCTGTTGAACCATTATCGATCTGCGCAGCTACGATGGTTGCCATTCCATTGGCATCCAACGCAACCGTAATGTCTTGACAAACGGCCGTTGGGCCAAGATCGTCCTCAACGGTTACTGTGGCGTTGCACGAAGAAACAAGTCCATTCACATCCGTTACGGTAAGCACTACCGCATTGGACCCAATTTCTGCGCACGTGAATGTATTCGGAGATACGGTCATGTTGTCAATTCCGCAATTATCAGTACTTCCTCCGTCCACATCAACTGTGCTGATGCTCGCGTTTCCAGCAGCATCCAACGAAACGGTAGTATTCTGGCAAATAGCGTTCGGAGCGAGGTTGTCAGCCACTGAAACGATTGCCGAACATGATGCCGAATTTCCACTCGCATCCACAACTGTTACGCTTACCGAGTTATCGCCAATATCAGCACAGGTAAAATCGGCTGGCGCAACGGTTATATCGACAACGCCACAGTTATCCGTAGAACCTGAACCGAGCTGACTTCCCGTAACTGAAACGTTGCCCGTAGCATCCAGATCAACAGAAATATTCTGGCAAACAGCTACTGGATCTGCCACATCATTCACCGTTACTGTTGCATTGCAAGTAGATGTGTTTCCGCTTGCGTCTGTAACGGTAAGCGTTACCGTAGTCGAAGGAACATCAGCACAACTAAACGTATTTTGATTGAGCGAAATGCTCTGGATCGCACAATTATCCGTGGAGCCATTATCAACCTGCGCTGCGGTGATGGAAGCATTTCCCGATGCATCCAAGGTCACGGAAACATCTTGACAAACCGCCACAGGCGGAATCTGGTCTTGAACCGTTACGGTAGCATTACAAGTGCTCACATTTCCGTTCACATCCGTAACGGTAAGCACAACAGGATTCGGTCCAAGTTGGGCACACGTGAAAGCATTTGGAGAAACCACTAACGAAGCAATTCCGCAGTTGTCCGTACTTCCATTATCTACAACCGTGGCCGAAATGGTTGCGCTTCCGCTTGCGTTCAACTGTACGGTAGCATTTTGGCAAATGGCATTCGGCAATTCAGAATCATCCTGAATAATGGACGCTGTGACCATGTCTGTACAACCGTTGGCATCCGTCACGTTTACGGTATAGTTGCCAACCGTAAGGTTGGAAATGGAAGCAGTTGTCTCATTATTCGGAAGCCACGTGTAGTTGAAAGGAGCCGTTCCGCCAGATACGAACGTACTCAACGCTCCATCCGAACCTCCAACACAAGAAACATTCTGATCAACAATAGCGAGAATTGCTGGTTCGTCAAAAACCATGATGGACGCATCGGCAGAAGCCGTGCAGCCTTGAGCAATGTAAATGACGTAATGCGTTACAGTATAATTTCCGCTAGATGCGTAGCTGTAACTAGGATTTTCGAAGGAGGAACTGTTGCCATCACCAAAATCCCAGAGATGAGAAACCGTTCCTCCCGTGGCACCGGTGTTGGTAAAATTGAACACGTTCCCGTTGAAACATTGCTGATCATCGGCCACCGTGAAATCTGGAGAAACCACCGTAACCGTTTCGGAACTGCTTAGGCTCTGTCCGGCACAAGCATCGGTAACTGAATAGGTATATGTGGTTGTAGCAGTTGGCGATACTGTAACATTATTGCCAGCAGGCGCGCCATTGTTCCATCCGCTGGCATACGGAGAAATACTTCCAGCAGGATTGGCCGTCAGATTGGCGGATTGACCCAAACAGATGGTAGTGGTTCCAGATGTCGAAAGTGAAAGTTGCGTGTCGTTATCAAGAATATCCATGGAAACAGTTGGCGGGGACGCGCAGGTGCAGCCACCACCAACTAGACCCAACACTACTGTTTCTGTTCCTTCCGTCACGAAATCCAAAACACCTTGAATATTGAGAATCACTGAATCTTGCCCAGCTGGAATGGTGATCGTTCCAGGCAAAGCCGTGTAATCTGCGCCTGGAGTAGCTGTTCCTGAAACATTGTAAGCAACAGTAAGCGGAGCTGCGTTGCTTGCTCCAGACAAGCGTTTGAAAACAAAACTTCCGATATCGCAACCTTCATACACTCCAGACACGCTCGTAATGGCATTCAGTTCTGCACCTTCTCCTCCGCCTGCAGAGAAACTACCTGCTTCTAAGAAAACACCCGAATCCAAAGCCCCGTCTCCTGCATCAGCAACCGCTATTTTAATATGGTACGTTAAACATGGAGTTACCACAGCAACTGCTGTCAGCACGGTTGTGTAAGCATCGTACTGAACCGCTGGACCATTTGAATTATCCACGTAATAAGCACAATTGGTGCACGGACCGTTCAGAGCTGGTTCAGAACCGCTATAGCCGTTGTTCACGTTATCGATTGCCACAGGCGTACTTGTTCCGGGAATCAAGGCAATATTCATTGCTCCTCCAGAAAACGGACCCGCAATTCCAGGGCCTGAAATGAAGAACCCGAAAACATCGTTGTAACCCGAACTCACATATTCTGGATATTCTTCTGAGCCGAAAATGTAATTGAATCTAAGCGTGTCGCTTTGCGGGATGAAATCAAACTCCAAAATAGACGCGTCATAGGTTTGAAAACCCGATGCTAAAACCGTCAGGTCAGGATCGCCACCTAATCCATTACCCGCACCGATGGAATTTGCGTTATCAGGCCCTAATGCAACAATGGCTTGTCCAGTGGTTAATAATACTCCACTATTAAGCCCTAGAATGGTGCCATTTCCATTGAACGTTCCTGCTGCAACAGCCGCTCCGTTATACGTGATATTTGAAGCCGTTACGCACGAACCCAACAGCACATTCTCCACGTAATTCTGGACATCTGCAGCGGTTGTAGCTGGAGATACAGCAATTGATTGCGCCATAGCTGAACGGGCAGAAACAAGACTAAACGAAACGGCCAACGCAAGCCAAACGCTTGTTATATGTGAGCGGAGTTGTTTGATAATTATCCTGGTTTTATGGTACAGTCAACGTAAATGCTGAGTTGTACTTAAAGAATCGTTGTACGCCAATTTGCTCAGAAGGTTTACAAATACTGTGGTTTTTCGACCAACCTGAGTCTGAGTCCATCGAGTGTTAACATTGGCGTAATAAACGCGGTAGCTGTTATTCATACTTTTAGCGAAATTCTTAACGCATGGATTTCGGTTTTGTAGATCTTCTTCAATTGATCGGTGCCCTCGGGTTCTTCATTTATGGAATGAAGGTGATGAGCGATGGCATTCAGAAAGTGGCCGGTTCAAAAATGCGCGAGATCCTAAGCGCCATGACCTCGAACCGTTTCTTGGGAGTGCTTACTGGATTTTTAGTCACGGCACTGGTTCAATCATCTTCGGCCACAACGGTGATGATCGTAAGCTTTGTGAACGCAGGGCTCTTGAGTCTGGTTCAGTCCATTGGTGTGATCATGGGCGCAAACATCGGCACCACCATCACAGCTTGGCTCATTTCTATTTTGGGCTTCAAGGTCAAGATATCTGCTGTAGCGCTTCCCATAATTGCCGTTGCGTTCCCAATGCTCTTTTCGTCACGAACATCCATCAATTCGTGGGCGCATGTACTTATTGGTTTTGCCATTCTATTCATGGGATTGGATGAGTTGAAGAATTCCGTGCCCGACCTCAAATCAAATCCACAGATACTCAGTTTCCTTCAGCATTATGCCCACATGGGTTATCTGTCGACCTTCATTTTCATCATTGTCGGTACAGTAATAACGTTGGTGGTGCAATCATCCAGCGCTGCCATGGCGCTTACACTGGTGATGTGCAATGAAGGTTGGATACCATTTGAGCTTGCGGCCGCTATGGTGTTGGGCGAAAATATCGGAACAACCGTTACGGCAAATTTGGCTGCGCTTGTTGGAAACGTGCATGCAAAGCGAGCTGCGGCAGCTCACTTTATTTTCAATGTTTTTGGAGTTGCCTGGATGTTCTTGTTGTTCCCGTTCTTCCTACGTGGAATTTCGTGGTATATGGCCAAATACATGAATATGTTCCCGTCATCGGCAAGCGAAAATTTCAATCCTGAACACATTCCGATTGCCCTTTCTATTTTCCATACAAGCTTCAATATTCTCAATGTGATTCTTCTTGTTGGCACGGTTCCGCTCATCGCTAAAGCAGTGATCAAACTCATTCCTTCAAAAGGAGATGATGCTGATTTCAGTCTCGAATTCATCGGAAGAGGGCTGGTTCAAACTCCAGAAATATCGTTGGTGGAAGTGGAGAACGAGATCATCAAATTCGGCAAACTGAACATCAAAGGCGTTGAGAAGATCAGCAACCTGATTGAAGAAACTGAATACCGTAAGCAACAGAAGTTGCTTACTCAGATCAAGGAATATGAAGAACACACCGACCTGATTGAACTGAAAGTGGCCGAATTCCTGATGGAATTGGCTAAGGCACCATTATCAAACGAGGGCTCAAGAAGGGTTCAATCGTTTCTTTCTGTGGTCAATCATATGGAATCGATTGGTGATATCTACTATCAAATGTCCCGCTCTGTAGAGCAAAAGATCGAGAAGAAGATCTGGTTTGAAGAAAACCACCGAATTGATCTTCGAGAGATGAAAACGAACGTCATCAAAGCCATGCAATTGATGATGAAAAACATCTCTAAAGACCCCGAAAAAATTGTTTTGGATGAAGCCGTTGCCGTTGAAACCAAGCTCAACGAACTGAGAGATGCATTCAGAGCAAAGAATTTCAAACGTATTGAGAAGAGGAAAGTGAGCTTAGAAGCTGGACTGATCTATATGGATCTGGTAAGTGGATATGAGAAGATCGGTGACAATGTGATCCATGTGTCTCAAGCCTTGCGTGGAGATCATTTGGATCTGGAAGATGAAATCGCCAAATAGCCGTTCCCGAACTCAGAAAGGAAGAATGATATCAGGCGTGACGATCGTATCGCTGTGCTGTAGCGAACGGTCTACAATGTAGATCTCATAGCGAATGGTGTCATAAGGCGTGCTTGGTCGGGCTGTGATGCCAACTTCCATTTCTCCTGCAAGCTCTCCGTTTCCTCCGTCAGAACTCAATCGCTTAAACCTTACGTGAAAAGGAATTGCGGGAACAACATTCACGTATTCGCCATTCTGTTTTTCAAAATAATTGACGAACAGATTGTAGAAATAAGGTTGTCCTGGTCCAAAAACTCCCAAGGTATCTCCTTGGTTGAGACCAAGATCACCATCTCCATCTGTAAAACTGAACTTCACTGCGCCCAATGAATCACCAGCGTTTGTGGCAGCCGGATTAGGATAGAATCCAAGGTATTCAATATAGGGTCTATTGGGGTAATCCACTCGTTTCAGACATGAACTCAGCGCAACAACAACCAACACGAACAGCAAGCCCTTTCTCATCATTCAAAATTAGCCTAAACGGCATAACTACGCAACGCTCTCTAAATTGGTTTAGTATGTTCATTTGAGCAACTTTGCCGCGTCATGTCAAAGCCAAATTGGAGCAATTCCTTCTCAACTCTTTTCCGAAACGAATGGTTCTCGGTTGGTTTTCTATTTGCAATATCTCTTGCAATTAGGTTTTGGCATTATTGTGCTGTGCCAATAGGAATGGACGAACCGTTCACGATTTTCCATTCTCAGCAATCTCTTTCTGAGTTGATGGAGCTTTTCCGAAATGAAAACAATCCGCCTCTTTTCTTTCTTATAATGCATTTTTGGATTGGCCTATTCGGTATAGAAGCCGAAGCCATACGTGTAGTTCCGGTTGTAATTAGCGCACTAACGGCACCCGTGATTCTGGTGGTGGTAAGACGGCATTTTGATGAATTCACGGCTTGGTCTGTGGCAATCATGTTTCTGCTTTCTGATCTTCATCAATACCAAGCACATGATGCACGTGCTTACCCTCTTTTCATATTGCTCACGGTTTGGAGCTTACATCACTTTCTTTCGCTAGTTGAAAAACCATCGAAATTGCATGTGATTGGATTAGGTGTTTCTGGTGCCCTTCTTATTTATAATCACTTTTTGGGTTCAGTTGTGCTGATGTCTTATGCCATTGTGACGCTAGCTTCCAAGCAGTTAAGGGTAAGAATCCTGCTTTACATGATAGGAGCTGGAGCTGTTGTTGTACTTGCTTTCTTGCCTTACGCGCCAATCCTATTTCATAGACTGAGCGTTACTGCTGAAAATGGCGGTACTTGGGTTCCTAAACCTGGTTTTGAAGGACTGTACAACCTACTTTGGGCATTCTGCAATCAACCGGTAGTTGTTGTAAGTGTTCTGACCGTAATGGCATTTGGAATCATATTCAGTTTTAAAAATCGCCAATTTCCGAGCACAAAAGAAGGAGTTATCTACGCCTTATTCCTGATTCCATACCTAGGTTTGTTTGTCAGTTCGCAATGGTTTCCTGTGTATATGAGCAGATATCTTTCGTTCATCTCCATTGCTTTTTTCCTTACCGTTATTCGATTATCACTTAAAATCATACCGAACAAATGGATGGTAGTTCCAGCATTTCTGCTGGTAATCGGCTTTGTAGCTTCGTTCCAACCGAAACAAGGCCATCAAACAGATGAAAGAGTGATGATTGAGCATCTAATGTCTGTTCGAAATCCCAACGAGGCCATACTCGTTAACCCAGAGTGGACCAAACTGAGTTTCGCCTATCATTTCAGCCGGAGTATTTTCAAAGATCATACTCACCTAAACGAAAGACTGAATAGAGAAAACATTTTTCCTGTGTATTCCATCAAAGACCTTCCTGAAGGGTTTAAGGATAAATTTTCGGTTGCATATCAGATCACACCGGTCAATAATAATTCGGACTGGATTCAGAACTTCAAAAGCGATATTCAAGTCAATTATCCGAACGTTAGAACCGACACCGCCATTTCAGAAAACATGCTTTTGGTTTACAGGAAATGAAGATTTCGATAGAAAATATCGCAAAAACAATCTTCTCAATGAACGAACACAACGATGTGTTGTTCGAGAAAATTGCATTGGAGCTGTTCCGTTTGCATGCCAAGAAGAATGAAACTTATCGCGATTTTATTGGGCATCTTAACGTTGACCCGAACAAAATATCGAAGTTGGGCGATATACCGTTTCTTCCCATTTCCATGTTCAAACGGCATCAGGTAGGCATTTTCAATGCTCCGCCCGAAGCGATTTTTCTAAGCAGCGGAACTACTGGAATGGAACGGAGTCATCACTTCGTAGCTGATCTGTCGGTTTACGACCAAAGCCTGTTTCAATGCTTTGACCAGTTCTTCGGAAAAGCCAAAGATCTGTGCATTCTTGCGTTGCTTCCCTCCTATTTAGAGCGCTCGAATTCATCATTGGTTTACATGACCCAGAAGTTGATGAAGAAGAGCGGCCATGCCGATAATGGTTTCTATTTGGATAGGCTGACAACACTTTCGAAAGTGCTGAAGAAGAACTCCAAAAACGGGGTAAAAACATTGCTGATTGGAGTCACTTTCGCTTTGCTCGACCTTGCTGAAAAACATCCACAGGAACTGAAAGATTGCATCATTCTGGAAACAGGCGGCATGAAAGGAAGGCGCAGGGAAATGCCGCGTGAAGAAGTTCATGAAATCCTAAAATCGGCTTTCGGTTTGGAAAATATTGCCAGCGAATACGGCATGACCGAACTCTTGAGCCAAGCGTATTCTTTGGGTGATGGCATTTTCCGAACACCGCCTTGGATGCGCGTTTATGTGCGCGAAGCCACCGATCCACTAGCGGTTTCGCTAAGAGGAAAAGGCGCGTTAAACGTGATTGATCTGGCCAACATGCACAGTTGCCCATTCATTGCCACACAAGACTTGGCTCACATTCATCAAGACCACTCGTTTGAGGTGCTCGGAAGAATGGATGATGCGGAAGTGAGAGGGTGTAATTTGATGGTTTCGAGCTAACCGAGGAGACGCGGAGTTCTCGATACTCGCTCGTTCCTCGCGAACTCGAACTGACCAGCGCGTCACTTCGAGTGATTTTGAGGAACGAAAAATCGTATCGAGAAGTCCTTCCTAAACCACCTTTATCAGGAAGTAATTCTTCTTGCCACGCTGCGCTAAAATGTACTTTCCAGCGATCAGAAACGATGCGTCAACATTCAGGTCAATACTCGAAACCTTGTTCTGATTGATGGAAACGCCATTGCCTTGAATCATCTTTCTGGCTTCTCCCTTTGATGGGAAAACGGCAGCTTTTTCACTTAAAAAATCAATGACAGGAATTCCCGCGTCAATGTCTGATTTGGCAATTTCGAACTGAGGAACGCCATCAAAAACTGAAAGCAGATCACTCTCAGAAAGTTTACGCAATGATTCCTCCGTTCCCTTTCCGAACAGAATCTCAGAAGCAGCAACTGCTGCATTGTAATCTTCTTCAGAATGCACCCGAATGGTCACATCTTTTGCCAATGCTTTTTGCAACACGCGGTTGTGTGGCGCAGGTTCATGTTCTGCCTCAATCGCCTCGATTTCTTCCTTCGGGAGAAGTGAGAAAATGCGGATGTATTTCTTCGCATCCTCGTCAGAAGCATTCAACCAAAACTGGTAGAATTGGTATGGAGAAGTCCGATTTGGATCGAGCCAAACGTTGCCGCTTTCGGTCTTGCCGAATTTGCCGCCATCCGCTTTGGTGATCAACGGAGCAACCAATGCTTTGGCCTCGCCCAATCCCATTCTGCGGATGAGTTCTGTTCCAGTGACGATGTTCCCCCACTGATCAGAACCGCCCATTTGCAGCTTTACGCCTTTGGTTTTCAGCAAGTGAGCAAAGTCGTATCCTTGAACCAATTGGTAGCTGAATTCCGTGAAAGAAAGTCCTGTTTCCAAGCGATTCTGAACCGAATCTTTAGACATCATATAGCTTACCGTGATGTGCTTTCCAATATCGCGCATGAACTGGAGGAAGCTCATTCCTTTGAACCAATCGTAGTTGTTGGCCAATTCCGCATGGTTTTCTCCGTTCTCAAAATCGAGGAATTTGAGCAATTGATTCCGAACGCCTTCCTGATTTTTTCGCAGCGTTTCTTCATCCAACAAATTCCGTTCGGCTGATTTTCCTGAAGGGTCACCGATCATTCCTGTGGCACCACCAACCAGCGCAATCGGTTTGTGACCCGCCAATTGCAGATGCTTCAACAGCATGATCGGAACGAGATTTCCAATATGCAACGAATCCGAAGTTGGGTCAAAGCCCACATAACCCGTCACCATTTCCCGGTTCAACATTTCTTGCGTCTCAGGCATGCTATCGTGCAGCAGCCCGCGCCATTTCAATTCTTCTACTAGGTCGTGGTTGGGTTTAAAAGCCATTCTCAATTATTTGGGCGGCAAAGGTAAGTGTAAGTTGAAAGAGATAAAGTTTACAGAGTTGATAAGTCGCTAGCTGAAATTTATCTGTGCTCCTTTCTGTGAAAACCTGCGTTTCTAGGGCTAACAAACGTTTTCAGAGAAAGTCTTGAATGAATCCACGAACGCCAACTCCTCCCATAAAAAGTGAAAAAAGAAAAATGGCGAAAAGAATGAGGTTGTCCATTTTAGAGTTTACATGTTCGCCCATTATCTGCTTTCGCGAAGTGAGATAGAAAATCCCTCCCACCGTTACGGGAAGTACCAAAGCCGCAAAAGCTTGGCTTGCTACCATCACAAAAACAGGTCGTGCGTGGAAGATCGGAACAACAAGTCCGAGCAGCGACATCACGAGAACCACAATCCGAAAATCGGTCCGTTTCATGTCTGGTTTGATGCTGAAATAATCGCAGATCAACCACGGCAAAAGCAAGGTGTTCGGGAATTGAGATGACAACCCTGCAGCGGTAATTCCTACTACGAAAATCGCCACGGCATATTTACCCGCCACGGGTTCGAGCAGCGTGATCATTTCCTTGGCATCGTTCAGCGAATAACCAGCGAGATACAGCGTTCCGGCCGCAGCAGCCATGATGGAAGCCGAGATCAGGAACATCATCGTGGCGCTCACCAGCGCATCGCGGTTCTGGATCTTCATGTCCTGAATTCCCCAACCGGCTTCTTTCACCAAGGTGGTTCTGACGATAAAGATCATGGACGAAACCGTGGTTCCGACCATACCTGCAATCACCAGATACGAACTCGAATTGGAAGCTGCATTCGTTTCTGGAACCTGCGGAATGAGTCCATTCAACATATCAGCAACTGGCGGCATCATCAGCACAAAATTGATAAAGAAGCACAGTCCCATAAAAGCAACCATTCCCGCCAGGGCCTTCTCAAAGGTGGAAGTCGTTCCGATAAGAAAAATGCCGTAGATCAGCGCAATGGAACCGCTGGCCCAAATGAGGGGCGAAATGCCGCCATCGATCCATGTAAGCGACCAATGATGAAGTACATCGGCCACAATGCCCATCACGCCCATAATTCCGCCCGAAACATTGACCGTAAGTGCCACCAACAGGAACATCCCAAAGGCTGGATGAATGTGTTTTCGGAATGCTGCCAAAGCCGTTTCGCCTGTCACAATGGTGTATTTCCCGAACAGGCGGATGAGATAATACGTCACCAAGCACGAAAGCAGAATGGTCCAAAGCAAGGCCATACCGTAGTTGGCGCCAGCTTTTGCCATGGCCGTTACGCTACCCGTTCCAATGTTGAAACCAATGAGAAACAGCCCGGGAAGAATGGATTGGATGAATTTTTTCACGAAGGAAAATTACTCGATCTGCTTAAGCGCTTCAGCAACTTCACTTGTCGGCATCTGGCAGGCCTTGTCCACACACACATAAATGCGTGTTTCACCTTCCACCAATCGATTTTCGAGCAGTGGAAGACCGTTCTCCCGTTCGGCTCCTACCAGCAATTTGTTTGGCTTGTAGTATTGCTCCAATGCTGCGCGTTTCTGTTCCACTTTTGGGCCAACTATTGCCACTTCGTAGAACGAATTTGTGTGATGCAGCATCAATTCCAACCAATTGGAATACCAACTCGCGCCTTGCGAAATACTTGGTTTAACGTTGTGCAGCATCTGCTCAGAGATGTCTAAATATTCCTTCTTATCGAGGTAATGTCCGAGATAGAAAAGTCCCTTCGCCATGCTGGAGTTTGATGATGGAATGACATTATCTGTCAGCTCCATTTTGCGCGCAATGAGCTGCGCATCGTTGTTGGAATTAAAAAAGAACATTCCAGATTCCGGATCGTGGAAATGCTCGATCGTGTACTTCACCAAGGCATCCGCTTCATCCAACCATTTTCGGTCAAACGTTGCCTGATAAAGCGAAATCAAAGCTTCGATGGTGAAACAGTAATCTTCCAAAAACCCGTTAATGGTGGAGCGCTTTCCTTTGTGGTTGTGCCACAGTCCGCCATCTTCTTTACGCTGCGTTTTTAGAATAAAATCGGCACTTTTCAAAGCTGCGTCCAAATGTGGTTTCTCTCCGAAAACGCGATACGCATCTGCATATCCTTTCAGCATCAGCGCGTTCCACGAAGTGAGTTGTTTATCATCCAATCCTGGACGAATACGTTTGCTTCTTTCAGCCAGCAATCGACTTTTGACACTAACGATTTTCGATTTCAGTTCATCAACCGACCAACCTTGTTTCTTTGCAAAATCCTCATCCGTCTTATCGCGAAGCAAAATGTAATTTCCGTGCTCCCAAAAACCTTTTGAGTTGATGTTGTAGTAGGCTTTTACCCAGTCGAAATCATCTCTCAAAGTGGCTTTCAATTCGTCCTCTTTCCACACATAAAACTTGCCTTCTTCGCCTTCACTATCCGCATCCAAAGCAGAATAGAATGCGCCTTCTTCCGAAGTCATTTCTCGTTGGATGAATGCCAAGGTTTCATCCACAATTTCCTTGTAAAGTGGGTTTTTAGTGGCTTGATAAGCTTCTGAATAGAGTGAAACCAACTGCGCGTTATCGTACAGCATTTTCTCAAAGTGAGGAACTTTCCAAAGTCCGTCCACAGAATAGCGCGCAAAACCTCCTCCTATCTGGTCGTAAATGCCTCCGAAGGCCATTTTTTCCAGCGTCAAGTCAACGTGATTCTTGACTTCTTGATCTTCATTTAAGTATGCGTATCGCAACAGGAATTCGTAGTTATTCGGCAATGGAAATTTAGGTGCGCGGTTTGGACCGCCTTCACGGTTATCGAAATCCAATTTCCACTTTTGGACGTAGCCTTTTACATCCTCTGAAGTGAGTTCCGCAGCACCGGTATTTCTTTGAATGAGCTCACTTTCCTTGATTCCTCTGGTGAGATTAGTGGCATATTCCAGGGCCTTTTCGCGGTCGTTTTCCCAAATACCAGCCACTTTTCCCATCACATCCATCCATTGCTCTTTGGGGAAATAGGTTCCTCCGTAAAGCGGCCTGCCATCGGGCAAGGCGAAACAGTTGAGCGGCCAACCTCCGCGGCCGGTCATCAATTGCACGGCATTCATGTAAACCTGATCCACGTCTGGCCGTTCTTCCCGATCGACTTTGATACAGATGAAATGCGCATTCATGTAAGCGGCAACGGTGCTGTCCTCAAAACTCTCGTGCTCCATTACATGGCACCAATGACAAGCACTGTAGCCAATACTCACCAAAATCGGTTTCTGTTCTGCCTTTGCCTTGGCCAGGCTTTCATCATTCCAAGCCAACCAATTGACCGGATTGTGCGCGTGCTGAAGCAGGTACGGACTCGTTTCGTTGATAAGTGCGTTGGTGTGTTTATGGTCTGTCATAGGTGAATTTTGTTGTCCGCAAGATTGAAACATTGCAATGATGAAAACGAACGGAACAGATAAAACGGTCTTCATGTTCGGTAAATGTAGAAATGAATCAGCGCTACCTTTGCACTATGCAAGAGGCTGCTGTTGATACTGTTCAATTCTTGGTAAGCGATTCCGTTGGATTCGTTTCCGAGCTTGATTCAATCATGCCTGTTGAAATTGAGCCGCCTGTGGTGAGCTTGTTTGAAGGTCATATTCTGCAAGATCAACACCATTACGCTTATGAGAACAAGGTTGATCAAGGCAACACGTTCATGTTCGGCATCTTGTTCATTTGCGCTGCCATCATTGTTTATCTACAGCGGAGTTCAGAAGGTGTTTTCACCGATGTTTTGAAGGCAAGTTTCGATATGAATTTGGCCAATCAGGATGCACGGATTGAAAATGCACAACGTAGCAGAAACATGCTGCTCATACAGGTCATTTCCGCTATCTCCATAGCCGTTTTCATTACTGGTGTTTTACTGAAAATGGTTGGTGGCAGTCCGTCCGTGAGTAGCGTTTTCTTCAAGGTGTTCGGGTCATTGGTTGTTTTTGTTCTACTCAAACGAATTGTTCTTTGGTTTCTGGCATTACTGTTCGATCTGCACAGCGAGCTGCGTTTGCATCGTTTCAACCTCAGTATTCTGTTTGGAATTTCTGGTTTGATTTTACTTCCGCTTTCACTGCTTCTATTTTACAGTCCACAGATTCCTTTCAATGCGATCATTTACGTGGGTTCGGGCATTGGTCTTCTGTTCTATATCAAAGGTCTTCAGCGTGGTTTTTCAATTGCCTTGAGTTCTGTCGGAATATCAGCGCTTCATTTGTTTTATTACCTTTGCGCGCTCGAAATACTGCCTGCTTTTGTGCTGATTCGTTTAGCACAGAACATGTAGCGAAAAACCTTCCTCCGACCAATGGAAAAAGTAAAAAGTATCCTTGTTTCGCAACCGCAACCTGAAGGAGACAAAAACCCCTATTTCGACCTAGCTGAAAAACACAATCTGAAGATCGATTTCCGATCTTTTATCCACGTGGAAGGCGTAGAAGCCAAAGATTTTCGAACTCAAAAGATCAACATCCTCGATCATTCTGCTATCATTCTGACAAGTAAGAATGCGGCTGATCACTTCTTTCGCATCTGCGAAGAAACTAGAGTTACCGTGCCTGAGGGAATGAAGTATTTCTGCGTTTCGGAAGCCATTGCTTATTATCTTCAGAAATATGTGGTTTACCGCAAGCGCAAGATCTTTTTCGGAGGAAACACATTTCACGAACTGATTGAGGTGTTGAAAAAGCATAAAGGGGAAAATTTCCTTTTGCCTTGTATTGACGACCTGAAGCCTTCAATTCCAGAATCGTTGGACAACCATGGCATACAATACACCAAGGCCGTGATATACAAGACAGTATGCAGCGATCTTTCTGATCTTGCCGAAGTGAATTACGATGTCCTCGTGTTCTATAGCCCGACCGGAATCAAGTCGTTGTTTGAAAATTTCCCTGATTTCAAGCAGAATAAGACCCGAATTGCCGCCTTCGGGCCAACCACTATGCATGCCGTGAAAGAAAGACACTTGAAATTGGACATTGGCGCGCCAGTGCCGAATGCACCATCCATGACCATGGCCTTAGATCAATACATTACACAGGCGAACAAGAAAAAATAAGCCGCTTGTTAAAAATCTATAAGTGAAAGGGGCTTTGAATTCATCGCCCCTTTTTCTTTTCTAACTTCAACCAACCATGAGCAGATATACTTTCGGGAAGAAGGAAAAACTCTGTTCGAAATTGGTGATTGATGAGTTGTTCAAAACAGGAAAATCGTTCAAGGAATACCCGATACGCGTGATGTACTTGCCGCTTGCAACAAGCGACACGGCAGCCAAATTGCTGATATCAGTTCCGAAGAAACGCTTCAAAAAAGCCGTATCCAGAAACCACATAAAACGGTTGATACGGGAAACATATAGATTGAACAAACCAGATTTAATTGAAAAATGGCAGGACGAAGCAAAATATTTTGCCTTGGCATTTGTTTACATTGGCAACGAAATACCCGAATATGATGCCCTTAATAAGGTGATGAAGCGGGTTTTGGACAAATTGAAATCGATATCGAAATGAACATTCGAACAGTACTTAAGAAATTCCGAGCAGTTTTGATCATCATTCCTGTGGTGATGTTATCGCTTCTTACAAGCAGCTACGTTGATTCTTTCTTCGAGATCAGCAAGAACCTCGACATTTTCATTACGCTCTTTAAAGAGTTGAACCTTTATTATGTTGATGAGACCCAACCGGGAAACCTGATGGAAAAAGGCATTGACGGTATGTTGGAATCGCTCGATCCTTACACCACCTACATTCCCGAAACAGACATCGAAGATTATCGGTTTATGACCACAGGCCAATATGGTGGCATCGGGGCTTTGATCCGAAAAAAAGACAGCTTAGTAGTGGTTGCTGAACCATACGAGGATTTTCCAGCAATGAAAGCGGGCCTTTTGGCCGGAGATGTGATATTGGAAGTGAATGGAAAAACGACCGAAGGAAAATCAACTGGAGACATCAGTTCGGTTCTTAAGGGCCAACCTCAAACTGAAGTAAAGGTCAAAATCAAACGATTTGGTGTAGACAAACCGTTTGATGTGACCGTGGTCCGCGAAGAGATCAAGATCAAAAGTGTTCCTTATTCCAATATGCTTACCGAAGATATCGGCTACGTGAACCTTTCGAGTTTTACGGATAACTGCACAAAGGAAGTAAGTGATGCGATTCAGGAATTGCAAGGTCGAGGCATGAAAAAATTGGTGCTCGATCTTCGCGGTAATCCTGGAGGATTGCTGAATGAAGCAGTTGCGCTAAGCAACCTGTTTGTGCCAAAAGGCGAATTGATCGTAAGCACGAAAGGGAAAGTAAAAGAGTGGAACAAAGATTATAAGGCCACTCAAACTCCTCTTGATAAGGACATGCCTTTGGCGGTTCTGGTAAACAGCGGTTCCGCTTCCGCTTCTGAAATCGTTTCAGGAGTTATCCAAGATCTAGACCGCGGTGTGGTCATCGGACAACGGACTTTTGGTAAAGGATTGGTGCAAACCACTCGGCCACTCAGTTACAATTCTCAGCTAAAAGTGACCACGGCCAAATATTACATTCCGAGTGGACGATGTATTCAGGCTTTGGATTATTCGAATAGAAATGAAGACGGAAGTGTGGGAAAAGTGCCCGATTCCTTGATCACACTTTATCATACAAAAGCAGGACGTTTGGTATACGATGGCGGAGGAATAAACCCTGATATAGAAGTTGAACCATTAAAGCTTTCAGAGATCGCTTTCAGCCTTGGACTAAAAATGCTCTATTTCGATTTTGCCACCGAATATCGCTTTGCACACAAGGAAATTGCCCCGGTTCGTGAATTTGTGGTGGATGATGCGCTCTTGAAAGAATTTCAGGATTGGCTGGAAGCGAAGGAATTTGATTACACCACTGACAGCGAAATCGTGCTGAATAAGCTGAAAGAAGTGGCAGAAGAAGAGAAATATTTCAAACGTATTGAAGAAGAATATGCAGCCTTGGAAGCCAAAGTGAAGCACAACAAGACCAAGGATATGGAAGAATTTAAAGAGGAAGTGAAAGACCTGCTTCGCGGAGAGATCGTGTCTCGCTACTACCATCAGAAAGGAAGGATTGAAGCGATGCTTGAGGATGATGTGGATGTGATGAAGGCCAAAGAAATCCTGAACGACTCCGAACAATATCAGCGTATCCTTTCGGATGTGAGCGCTTCTAAATAATGGCTACTGATCAATAGTCTTAATGCTCAGGCTAACCGACATGCAACATCGGAACATCGCGTTCTGGGGCATGGCAATGATCGCGTTCGGATTGCCTGTTTCGGTCTTTCTGGTTAGCGTAGGAACTTTTGTTCTTGCCGGAAACTGGTTGCTCGAAGGACAATTTCAGAAACGACTTAAGCAATTCTTCTCCGATCCGCTTTCTCTCATACTGATTTCCATTTTCCTTATCCACCTAGTTGGAATGGCGTGGACAGAGAATTTTCAGATGGGACTTAAAGATCTGCGCATCAAGCTTCCGATTCTGCTCATGCCGCTACTGCTATTCACAACCAAACTTCCCGATAAACAGCGCCAGTATCAATTGCTACTGCTTTTCGTGGTTGGCTGCATCATCGGTTCTTTATTCGGAATGTTGCGGTATTTTCAATTGGGCGATAACGAAGTTCTGAACCATCGGAATCTTTCTGTTTTCATCTCGCACATCAGGTTTGGGTTGATGCTCACTCTAGCGTTTTTTATCCTAGCGTATTTCCTTTTTTCGAAATGGAGCGAATGGTCTGTTGCGGAGAAAATGATCTGTGCGGCTTCCATGATCTGGATTCTCGGATTTATGATTCTCTTGGAAGCGTTTACCGCATACTTCGCTTTCGCAGCCGTCTTGCTCTTTTCATCCATACGATTGCTCAGCAAACAATCGGGTCGATTACTTAAAATGGGGATTTGGGGCACCATCTTTCTTTTGATGATCGCATGCAGCGCTTACTTCCAATTTGTTTCGGACAATCACTTTCAAGAGATTCCATTCGACTATAGAACGCTGACCGTAAAAACAGCTAATGGAAATTACTACGCGCACCAAAAGGATGTGCTTTATCGCGAAAACGGCCATCGAGTTTGGAATTTCGTTTGCTTGGAAGAATTGAAGCAAGAATGGCCAACGAGAAGTAGCGTTGATTTTGAAGGAAACGACAAAAAAGGCCAACCCATCAAATTCACCGCCATCCGTTACCTAACATCTAAAGGATTGATGAAAGATTCCGTTGGAATCCATCAACTGAATTCCGAAGACATTGCGCTGATTGAACAGGGATATACCAACTGCAGATATGCCGATGGAATTGGCATAGCCGAACGCGTTGACCAACTACTCTGGGCATTTGAAGAATACTCATGGCATCAGAATGCAAATAACTCTTCCACATTGCAGCGATGGGTTTACCTCGAGGTCGGTTGGTCCATTTTTAAAGAACATGTCCTTTTCGGAGTAGGAACAGGAGATGTTATCAATGCTTACAGAGAATCTTACTCGATAGACGACCACGGATTAGAAGTACAATTTCAAGGCATTTCGCACAACCAGTTCCTTACGATAGCCATAGCACTTGGTGTTGTTGGATTTGGGTTTTTCCTCTTCGCGCTTATCTACCCGCTTTACCTTTATCGGCACGATTATCTGTACGTGGCATTCTTTATTCTAGTAATCGTTTCATTTCTAACTGATAACACATTTGACCGCCAGTCTGGCGTTACGCTCTTCGCATTCTTCAACTCATTCTTGATACTGAGGCGAGAGTTTGCGGAAACGAATTAGCGGAAAATTACGGTGCGTCCAAAAACAGCCCTGATATGGTTAGTTGAACTAGATTATTCGTTCCAGAATTCTGAACACGTTAGTTCCGCTGCCATTCTAATATGGATGGAAACGTCCATTTCGCCAATCACAACATGATTGTTTCAGACAAGCTCATACAAGACCCAAAACCAGTAGCTACTACCAAAAGGGAAATGGAAGCGGAGTTGGCGAGTTTGAATTAGAGTTTCAACAAAACGCCATTCTTTCTATAGATTTGGCGTGAATGTGATCAGGCAGCGGTGCGTAAGAATCTAAGTGCTTTGTTTCTAGGATTGATAGTTTCCTTCCTGTGCATTTCAATGGTAGAAATTGGATTGAGAAGCCTTCACCCATTGACCGCAGGAACGAATCACAACAAATTGTTCTGCCAATACGATTCGGCCTTAGGATGGAGTAAGATTCCAAACTTCCTTGGAGTGCATATAGGTGCAGAATACTCCGTTGAAGAACAGATCAATTCTCAAGGAATACGTGGGCCAGAATATTCCATCGAAAAGAAGCGTGACGAATATCGAATACTGATTCTTGGGGATTCATTTGCCGAAGGCTACATGGTTGAATTCAATGAGCTATTTTCTCAACAACTTAAGAACAGGTTGAGCAAGGAATATCCTGATAGGATAATTGAGGTGATCAATGCTGGCACTGGAGGCTATTCAACAGACCAGGAACTACTATGGCTTGAACAACAAGGAATCAATTACGCTCCTGACCTTGTCGTTCTGATGTTCTACCAGAATGATATTTGGTTCAATAGCCAAGGTTGGTACTACCGCGGGTATAAGCCATTCTTCAACTTGAAGAATGACACGTTAACCCTTCAAAATGTAACTGTGCCAAAACCCGACCTGAGCAATGAAAATGGGCAGAGTTTGTTGAAAGAACTCGAAATTTTCAAGCGTGGACAAATCGTTGCTTCCAAGTTGAAGTATCACTTGACAAAATCTCAATTTCCCAATCCGCTGAAAAATGCCATTCAAACGAAAAACATACCAAGCGAGTATTCGGTCTATAGAAAGGTCGGCAATTCGGAAGTGCAGAATGCTTGGGAAACGACTCGCCATCTGTTAGCAAAAATGAAACAGCTTACAGATAGCATCGGTTCTGAACTTCTCGTGTTCTACGTCAACCCACGAGAGGAACTTTATCCAGTTGTTTGGGAAAACATGCAAGCCACCTATGCACTTGCTGACACCACTTTTTCCGTGTCAACCCCTCGTGCCAAATTGGATCAGGTCTGTTCTCATGAGGGTTTACTACTCTACGATGCAACAACAGATCTTAAACACGCAAGAGATTCGATAAAAGAGCTGAATGAAATGCTTTTCTACACATTGGATGGCCATTGGAACCCGATTGGTAACGCCATTGTTGGAGAACTGCTACAGAAAAAAATAAGTGCCGAATACATCGCTATTCCTTGATAAGGTCTATTTCGAGTACCCGGATCTTCCGTTTCGAGCGCCCATTAGACAGTAATCAAAAAGATGGCGAACACTTTATCTTCGTGCGTTGTTTAAGGTTTAGAGAATAAAATGCGGTTTCCTTGGCTTATTTCATTGGTAACGTTGGGAATGAGTTTTGTGCTTGTTTCAAATGTCATTGCACAGGAAGGCGAAACCAAAAATCAAGACACTAAAATGAAAGTTGAAGTTTGGAGTGATGTGGTCTGTCCGTTCTGCTATATCGGCAAAACGCACTTTGACGAGGCCTTAGCACAGTTTGCAGACAAGGAAAATATTGAGTTCGTATGGAAGAGCTTTCAACTCAACCCGACCTTAAAAACCGATCTTGACCAAACGCTTTACGAGCACCTGTCGCAAAGCAAGGGGATTTCTGTGGAGCAGGCCAAAGGAATGGGTAATCATGCGGCACAAATGGGCGCGAGCGCAGGGCTACAACTCAACTTCGACCAGGCGGTTGTCGCCAATTCGTTCAACGCACATCGCCTCATTCATTTTGCCAAAGCAAATGGCCTGCAGCAAGAAATGAAGACGCGCTTGTTCAAGGCTTATTTCAGCGAAGGAAAGAACATTGACGACAACGAAACGCTTGTCAGTCTGGCAACAGAAATTGGCTTAGATGGCGCAGAAACAAAATCGGTTTTGGGAAGTGAAAAGTATGCTGAAGCTGTGAAGGCAGACATTCAAGAGTCGCAGCAATTGGGCGTTCGTGGCGTGCCGTTTTTCGTTTTCGATGGAAAGTATGCTGTTTCGGGCGCTCAAGATTCCAAAGCATTTTTAGAAACGCTGGAGAAATCGTTTTCTGAATGGAGACAGGCCAATCCACAAGTGGAATTGCAAGTGAGCGAAGGGCAAAATTGCACACCCGATAAGGTCTGCGACTAATCATCAGAGCTAAAATCACTCTCTCATGAAAACGATTGCTACCATTCTAGTTTTGCTCTTGGTACAGGCATTAAGTTTTGGACAATGCTCTTCGGTTGGTATACAGATATCATCTTCAGACACAAATCAAATTCAGCTATACCATGCAGGATTCTTTAACATGGATTCTGGTTACGCCAATATTTGCGAATGGGAAGTAACAACTTTTCAAGAAACAGTAGTTCATCAAGCCACAACATCTGGACAATGGGCAGATCAGTCTTTCAGTTTATTCAATCATTCTGTTCCAATAACCGACTCTATGCGAGTGACTTTGTTCATCACAAATCCAATTATTGGAATCACGTGCTCAGTTACGGATACGCTCTTTTGGGAAGAGACAGAAGTGTTGCCAGGTTCGTTCATCGGTAATTGGAGTGTTCTAGGCGATTATGTTGGAGAAGAAAATGAACTAATTACTTCTATCCTTTCCCTTCAAACAGGAAAAGAAATACAGATCGTACCTTCTTTGGTCACCGATTGGTTTACCATCAGAAATATTGATGGAAACCATTCAGTGGTCATATTCGACTCTATGGGCAAAAGGATATTGCATAGCTCCGCTTGCAGGCAACAAGCCATCAACGTGTCGTTCTTAAAAACTGGCATGTATTACATCCACGTTTACAATGGAAACGGTGATGTGATTGAAGTCCAGAAGATGATGAAAATGTAGGGTTCAGGCTACTTCGGCAAGTAATACGTATAGCCCACAATGACACTCAATCCGTGAACCACTGGGCTAAAATTCCTTTGTGTTGTGCCAACTAACGATTGTGCACTGATTGGTGCAGAAAAACTGATAGGCTGATTTTGCACTGCTGATTCGCCAAGCGTGTAGTTAAAGCCAAGTGCCATTTTGCTGTTGGTCCGTTTCCAGGTTATGCCGGTAGAAAAATGATATGAATTCCAAAAAGTTGTGTTGATGGATGCGGCAACATTTCTCTGCGAATCGAAATCAGTTGAATTAAAATCTGTTCTAAATGAAGCTAGAAAGTTGAACTTTTCGTTGATGGGTTGCTCTAGACCGATGGCCGCATTGACCACCATTCTAAGTTGATTGGTCTTTAAAAGCACGCTATCCACCGTTGCCCCACCGAAGGCTTGGGACGGGCGAACGGCAACCTCCTTGGTGTCGACAAAAACCGTGTACTGTTTAATGGGCAGGAACAACTCGGAGGTAAACATCAATCGCGTTCCCGATTTGAATTGATACTCATAGCCCAAGGCAAATGACCACGGCAAGCGATAATAGGCGTCTAATTTTCGATTCTGCCCTTCAACAATTACAGATGAATTGTTGATGACCGAGCCACCTGGCATGCGGTTCATGTTGTAAGCTAGGTCAGATGCGCTGGCGTTGGCTCTTCCCCACAGGCGGATACTGGTTGATGTTACCGTGAGACCCAACTTGTGACCGTTGTTCTGATAGGAAAATCCGAGTTTATACAACAGTCCAATGTGATTGATAACGCTGTTGTTCTCCAAAACGCGCTGGGCGGTGAAGCTGGCAGAATCTGCCGCCACATCCACACTTCGGTCTATGGACAAACGCGAATCGTTGTTCAAATAGGATATGAACTGGCTGATCCCGACAGCAAATTTGTCGTTGATCTTGTAGCCCAAACTCAGCGCACCCCATTGCTCAATATTGGAAAGCTCATATACGAAATTGGTCTTGTAATACTCAGTACCATCTCCCAGGTCGGTAATCTCAATCTGTTGTTCGGTAAGCAGGCTGATCTTCATCCGATTGCTGAAACGCGTCAGAATTCCGTAGCCTAACTTGAATTTCGGTGCCTTTTTCAAATTGATCATGCCAGAAATAATCTGCGGATAGATCAAGGTTTGAAAGGAAGTAAGGTCTTGTCCCGTTCCAGCTCCATTCTTCAGCTTCGCGAATTCGAAACCGTAAGCATTGGCGCTCACAGAAAGGTGTCCGTTCTCAATTCGTGCTAGCAATGCAGGATTATAATACAACGCACTATTGTCTGATGCACCGGCAACTACAGCACCTCCAAGCAAGGCAGATTGCGCTCCATATTGCTGCGCCCAATATTGATTCTGAGCTGTGATTGTACTAGCACCAAAAAACAAAACAAGGATGGTAAAAACGTTTTTCATGGTTTTAGAAATTCGATATTCCGTTTCAGCCCTTCAAACTTGGTTCGTTTTATAGCCGATTTCTGGAATACCTTTTTAAACACATCTTCGGTCAGTTCTTCCCAATCGCGTTTTGTCATGTCTAACATATCAGGATGCGGATTGAACTGAGGTTCTGAATGTGGTTTCGAGAAACGGTTCCACGGACAAACATCCTGACATACATCGCAGCCGAAGGCCCAATCGTCAAACTGGCCTTTCATCGCGTTTGGAATGGCTTCCTTTAATTCTATGGTGAAATAGGAAATACACTTGGAGCCATCAACCACATAAGGCGCCACGATGGCTTCGGTCGGACAGGCATCGATGCAGGCGGTGCAGGTGCCGCAATGGTCGCGGATGGGCTGATCTGGTTCTAATTCTATATCAAGAATCAACTCTCCAATGAAGAAGAACGAACCATTTTTCGGGTGAATGAGATTGGTATTCTTGCCAATCCAACCGAGACCAGATTTTGCTGCCCAGGCTTTGTCCATCACAGGCGCGCTATCCACAAACGCCCGGCCGTCTACTTCACCAATCGCTTGATTGATAAATTCAACCAACTCCTTGAGTTTGCCTTTGATCACATGATGATAATCTGCGCCATAGGCATACTTCGATATCTTCGGAGCAGTTGGGTCTTTCTGAGTTTGTTCCGGAAAATAATTGAGCAGAACGGTGATTATGCTCTTGGCACCATCCACCAATTTGGTGGGGTCCAAGCGCTTATCGAAATGATTGGCCATATAGCCCATTTCGCCATGCATCTTGGCATTGAGCCACTTTTCCAAACGAGGAGCCTCTTCCTCCAAAAAACCAGCTTTGGAGATGCCGCATTGCAGAAAGCCCAATCGTTGGGCTTCTTGTTTTATGAGCACTTCAGGTCTCATGCACGCGAAAAATTCATGCAAAGACGCAAAGACGCAAAGGGTCGGATTCTTAGAATAATAAAGATGCCGCTAAAGACCATTGACGATTCGCTGAATTCCGTCTTTTATGAGTCGCTCGTTAAAATTGATGAGCAAGCCCAATTTCAATCCTGTTAGCTTCAAGTAGGTTTGAAGTTGCTTCTGATGGACTGGTTGGATCTTATCAACCGATTTCAACTCAAGGATCACTTTACCATTGACAACAATATCAGCTTTAAACCCCGCTCCGAGTTTGATGCCATCCCATTCAATATCAATCGTTTTCTGACGTTCCACCTCTAGACCTTGGTTTACCAGCTCATATGCCAAAACCTCCTCATAAACGGATTCAAAAAGACCAGGCCCCATGCCCCGATGGATCGTATAGGAACAATCGACCACAATTCGAGCAATTTCATTCTCCGTCATCCTTCAAAAATAATCCTTCGCGTCTTTGCGCCTTTGCGAGAGCTGATCTTCGAGCTTGGCGAGAAACTCATTCGAATAATGTTCCTGATTTTCCAGGATTTACTTTGCCCAAATGCTCATACGCTCGTTCTGTTGCCTGCCTTCCTCTTGGTGTTCGGCTGAGATAGCCTTCCATAATGAGGAATGGTTCGTATACCTCCTCAATGGTTCCTGCTTCTTCACCAACTGCTGTGGCAATCGTAGTCAATCCAACAGGTCCACCTTTGAACTTTTCGATGATGGTTCGTAGAATGCGGTTATCCATTTCATCCAATCCGTGCTTGTCTACATTCAAAGCGTCTAGCGCAAACTGCGTAATGTCCTTATCGATTGTTCCATTGCCTTTGATCTGCGCAAAATCGCGCACACGCCTCAAAAGCGCATTGGTAATCCGTGGTGTACCTCGGCTTCTACGTGCAATCTCGTAAGCTGCATTTTCCTGAATTGGAACATCCAGAATGCCAGCAGAGCGCTTCACAATTCCGGCCAGCACATTGGCATCATAATATTCCAACCGAGCTGTAATTCCAAAACGGGCGCGGAGTGGAGATGTCAACAATCCGGAACGGGTGGTAGCGCCCACCAAGGTAAAAGGGTTAAGATTGATCTGCACCGAGCGTGCATTCGGCCCCGTTTCAATCATGATATCAATGCGGTAATCTTCCATAGCGGAGTAGAGATATTCTTCCACCACAGGACTCAATCGGTGTATCTCATCAATGAACAGGACATCGTTGGGCTCAAGGCTGGTGAGCAGTCCGGCCAGATCGCCTGGTTTATCAAGCACAGGTCCTGATGTCAATTTCAAACTTACTCCAAGATCATTGGCAATGATGTTGGCCAAAGTGGTCTTTCCCAATCCCGGAGGCCCGTGAAGAAGCACGTGATCCAACGCCTCATCGCGTTGCTTAGCTGCCTTCACAAAGATCTTCAGGTTCTCTACCACCTTATCCTGTCCGCTGAATTCACTGAAGCCCACAGGACGGAGTGCTCTTTCCGTCTCACGGTCAACGGGTAATTGTCCTTCTTGGCTTGGGTCGAGATTCTGATTCATGTTCCAAATGTAGAGATTGAAGCCTTGACAAGCTTAGGAAAGAATACGAAGATTTACATAGTTTCAGCAACGAGTGTTGGTGCTATATTTGTCGCAATAGCCACATAACCAAAATTTAAAAAAATGAAAATGAAATCGATTTTATCCCTGTCACTTGCAATTTGCTTTGCAGTTGGCGCTTCTGCTCAGAAATTGTCGTTGAAGAAAGGTTCTTTCAAAGCTCTTTCTGGAGAGAAAAACGTGAATGTTGTTTACGTGTATGACGACATGAATGTTGGAACTGGAAAACGTGAAATGAAAGAAACAGACTACGTTGCCAAGAAAGTTGCTGAATACAACGAGAAAGAGGCTGGACGTGGAGATAGTTGGGCAAAGGCCTGGGTTGCTGACCGCGAAGGACGCTTTCAAGGAAAATTTGAGCAATTGTTCAATAAAGGAATGAGCAAGTTAGGATTGACCATTGGTACTGGACGTTCTGATGCTAAATACACGCTAATTGTTCACACAACCATGACAGAACCAGGTTTCAGCGTTCCTATGGTGATGACCATTCCTTCTGACATCAACCTAAAAATTTCTTTGGTCGAAACCGGTTCTGAAACAGCTCTTGGAGAAATGGAGCTTATCGGTTCACCAGGTAATGCATTTAACGGAGCTGCGTGGGATACCGGAATGCGAATTCAAGAGTCTTATGCAAAAGCTGGAAAAGAGTTTGCAAAATGGCTTCCTGGAAAAGGAATGAAATAAAATTGACTAAAAATTAATCGTTCGTAACGGGCGGCCATGTGGCCGCCCGTTCTTATTTAACACTATTTACAACGCCTTTAAAAATCCCCATTGTTGGGTTTTCTATATTTGACCTCCTTAAAAAATCATAAACGAATGAAGCGTATTTATCTAGTAGCAGTTGCCGGACTCCTTTTTTCAGCTTGCGGCCCTGCAAATCAGACCAAACTTCCAGAAGGCGTTAAGCTTGTGGAAAAGGTCGAAAAGTCCGAATCGGGTCTATCTGTTCCGTACGAAAAGTATGTTTTGGACAATGGTCTACAGGTAATTATTCACGAAGATCACTCTGACCCTATCGTTCATGTGGACGTGACCTACCACGTAGGTTCTGCCCGCGAAGAGCCAGGACGCTCAGGCTTTGCCCACTTCTTTGAGCATATGATGTTCCAAGGATCGGACAATGTGGCTGACGAAGAGCATTTCAAAACGGTTTCCGAATCGGGAGGAACCTTGAACGGAACAACCAATAAAGACAGAACCAACTATTTCGAGACCCTTCCAAGCAATCAGTTGGAAAGAGCGCTTTGGTTGGAGGCAGACAGGATGGGATTCCTTTTGGATGCCGTTACACAGGAAAAATTCGAAGTGCAACGTGCCACGGTTAAGAACGAGCGTGGACAGAGCTACGATAACCGTCCGTACGGATTGGTTGGCGAAAAGGTAATGCAAGCGCAATATCCGCAAACACATCCTTACAACTGGCCAACCATCGGCTACTTGGAAGATCTGGACAATGCTGATGTGGATGACCTCAAACGTTTCTTTATGAGATGGTACGGACCGAACAATGCTGCACTTACAGTAGCCGGAGACGTCAATCCATCGGAAGTACTTGAGTTGGTTAAGAAATACTACGGAACCATACCTCGCGGAACAGAAGTAGTGGCCGATAAACAGGAGCGCGTTGTTCTAACTGAAGACAGATACATTTCCTACGGAGACAACATCCGTTTCCCATTGATCCAATTCTCATATTCTACCGTGCCGAACTACCATGCTGATGAAGCTCCGTTGGATGTGCTTTCTGATATTCTTGGTGGAAGCGAAAACTCCCTTTTCTACAAGAATTTCCAGAAAAGCCAAGTGGCCATTCAGGCCTCTGTGCAGCATCCTTGCCAAGAATTGGCAGGGCAATTTCAGCTATCTGTTCTTCCTTACCCTGGAAAAACCTTGGCTGAAATGGAAGAGGGCATTCGCTCCACATTGAAAGAGTTTGAAGAAAGAGGCGTGAACGAGGATGACCTGAAACGCTTCAAATCGAGCATGGAAAGCCAAATGATAAGCCGTTTGGAGACCGTTTCTGGAAAAGCCTCCACCTTGGCCGGCTATCAGTATGTAATGAACAATCCAAACTATGTGGGCACCGACCTACAGCGCTATATGGATGTAACGGCTGAAGATATCATGCGCGTTTACAACACCTACATCAAAGATCAGCATCCGGTTATTCTGAGCGTCTATCCGAACGGACAGCCAGAACTGGTTGCCAAGCCAGATAATTTCGTTTATGTGAGAGATACCACCTTGGAGGCCAACATGGCCCAATACGAAGGTTTGGCATATCACAAACCAAGCAAAGAAGAGGACGGATTTGACCGAAGCGTGAAGCCAGCATCTGGCCCAAGCCCTGTGATCAACGTTCCTGATTATTGGAAAGAGGATTTCGACAACGGATTGAAAGTGATCGGGGCCAAAAACGATGAGATCCCTAAGGTTTACCTTAGAATTGGTGTGAAAGCAGGACACCGATACGAAGACCCAGCAAAAGCCGGTATTGCCAGTCTTTTCGGATCCATGATGGCCGGAACAACAGAAAGCTATACAACAGAAGAACTATCGGGCGAACTGGAAAAACTAGGTAGTTCCATTGATGTGTATGCCGGAGACGAAGAGATTGTGGTGAACGTGAGCTCATTGACAAAAAACCTGGATGCAACCTTGAAATTGCTTGAAGAGGTGATGATGAAGCCAAAATTCACTGAAGACGATTTTAACCGCGAGAAATTCTCTCAAATGGAATCCATCGCCAATCAGGTAAACGAACCTACATCCTTGGCCGAAAATGAATTCTCAGAGGTCTTGTATGGCAAAGGTCACATTATGGCCATCTCTTCCATGGGAACTGAAAACAGCCTTGGTGGTGTTACGCTTACCGATGTGCAGGATTATTACACTTCGCACTTTGCGCCTAATATTTCCAATCTGGTGATCGTGGGCGATCTTGAGAAAGAAGCCATACTGGGCAAACTGGCATTCCTCAAGGCGTGGGAGAAGAAAGATGTGGTGTTTCCTACCGAACCGGCCACCCCGGAAGCAGGCGCTACCAAGATCTATCTGGTAGATAAGCCTGATGCTGCGCAATCAGAGATCCGAATGGGATACCTATCCATGCCATACGATGCAACTGGAGATTACTACAAGGCCAAGTTGATGAACTTTAACCTTGGTGGCAATTTCAATAGCCGTCTTACACAGAAACTTCGTGAAGAGAAAGGCTGGACCTATGGTTCTTACACATACTTCAGCGGAAGCGAACACAAAGGCCCTTTTACGGCCGGTGGCGCGTTTAAACGTGAGGCTACAGACAGTGCCGTGGCTGAGTTCATTGATCAGTTCAAAAACTTTGCAGAGAACGGAGTAACGGAAGAGGAACTCACATTCCTCAAAAGCTCCATTGGGCAGCAAGATGCATTGAAGTATGAAGCAGGATACCAGAAAACCGGATTCTTGAACACCATCCTGCGTTTTGGGCTGGATGCCAACTACACCGATAAGCAGAACGAGATCCTTAAAAACCTAAGCAAGGAAGATGTTGATGCACTTGCTGCTAAATACATCGACCCAAGCAAAATGGCCATAGTGGTTGTGGGCGATAAGAAGACCATTTACGAAGGGCTGAGCAAATTGCCTTACGAAATAGAGGTGGTTAACCTAAGCGTAGATGTAGCGAAGGATTAAGTTCCACTAGATTGTATCTTAGAAAGCCGCTCCGAAGTGTCTCAGGGCGGCTTTCTTTGTTTACGCAGGGCCGAGAAAACAGACAGATTTCCTGACTGCTTAGGTTCTGCTCTGGTATAAATTAGATTTCACCCTTTTCATGCCTGATACGTCTACCCTGAGGCAATATTGTAACAATCATTGCTTGATTCGTCTCCGCAGTAATCACGTCCAAAGTTACATAGACCGATCTGTCTCCTGTCGGAAAGTAAATACATAAAAAAGGCCCCGAATCGGGGCCTTTTTCACTAATTCTCAAATCTGTGAATTCTATCTGAATAGTACAGACGCAGTTCCTATCAAAGCATTATCAACATATATCTCCACGGTGTGTTTTCCAGCTTCAAATCCTGAAGAAGGTGCAACGTAGTACATACAGATATCCGGAACTTGTTTATTTGCATACTCCACGTCTTTAGATTGACTGTAAGTCATCATTCCGCCTTCGAATTCAAACTCTTCGCCTCGGCCTGAAGTCAAAACCTTACCGTCTGGACCAACAATTCTAACGTAGATTGTCTTGGTTCCAGGTTTAGTGATAGGGTTTTCGCTTAGCGTGAAACAAGTTCTAAGCTTCTCAACTTTGTCGCCTTTATTATTCACTTTATCCTTCTTGCCTCGAACTCCTTCTACAGTGATCTGATACGCAGTAAGAACAGAACCCATCGCCACTTTATTAGCCAAATTCATGTTCTCATTTGTGAGTTCCTTATTCAGTCCAGTCTGTTTTGTGAATTCGCCTTCTAAGTTTCCATATTGGCCTTGAAGAGAGTCGTGCGCTGCATAAAGACTGTCATACTTGGCTTCCATGCTCTCGTATTTTTCATTCATGGCTTTTAGCTGACTTCTATACCATGCCAATTTTCCAGCATCGCCCTTATATTTCTCCACGTCAGCTTTCAACGCAAGAATCTGTTGACGCTGTTGCTCCAACTCTTCTGATAACTGGCCATTTTCTTCTTCTAGACCAGAGTATTTCCCAAGAAGTTCGTCCAACTCAGCGGTAAGCTCATCTCGCTCCACCGTCAACTGTTGTTTTTCAACCGTAAGTTGGTCATTAGCAGCTTTTTGTTCAAACAGTTGCCAGCCGAGAACACCGGACAACAATAGTAGAATAACTGCCAAGATGAGAAATACGCGATTGCTTTGGGTTTTTTCCTTGTCTTCCATTATCGGTCGAAGTGGTTAGTGCTAATAGGTTTGTGCGCTAAAGTATAAAATTCAAGTAACTTGAAACCCTTTAGTAACAACGGTTTCAGGCTTTGCAACATTTATTCGACAGGGTGATTTCAATCGTAAACGATGTGATAGAATTGTTCTATCCGCGAATTTGCGGTGGCTGCAATTCCCATCTCATGAAACACGAACAAAACCTCTGTTTACCATGCTTGACCAAGCTTCCAAAAACATATTATTGGGACTATGATGTAAACCCGGTTGAAAAATTGTTTTGGGGACGGATAAAGGTCAATTCGGCATGTTCATTTCTTCATTTCATTAAACTTTCGCCTACCCAAAAGATGTTGCATCGGCTGAAATACGAGAATAAGACAGGGATCGGAGTAGAGTTAGGAAGGAGCTTTGCGGTTATTCTGAAAGAAAAGAAATGGTTTAGCGATGCCGATCTAATCGTACCTGTTCCACTCCATCCAAGCAAGGAAATGCGTAGAGGATACAATCAGAGTGCGCACATCGCAAACGGAATGGGTGATGTGCTAGGTTTAAAAGTGCAGAGCCGAGCATTAACGCGAACAGTGGCTTCAAAAAGCCAAACCAAAAAAGCAAGATTTGAACGCGTTGAAAATGTGAAACAAGTGTTTAAGATTAGCAAGCGCTACGATCTCAAAGGCAAAAATGTGCTGCTGGTAGATGATGTGGTAACCACTGGCGCTACACTGGAGGCAGCAGGGAAATGCCTGTTGGAAGCTGGCGTGGCGCGCCTTTACATAGCAACTGTAGCCTGTGCTTGAGTGTCTTTCGCCCAATTTGCATTCGTTGGCAATTGTTACAGAAAGTTCTCAAATCCAGCTTTTTCTAATTGGCTATCTTTGCCGCTTATCTTTTAACCACTTCAATGGAGGATAAGAAGTATGTTCCTGGAGAATTGTTATCCAAAGTAAACGTTCCGGCCGACCTTAGAAAACTAAAGGAAGACCAGTTGGAACAGTTTTGTGCTGAACTCCGACAGTACATTATAGATGTGGTGTCTGTAAATGGCGGTCATTTTGGTGCCAGCCTTGGCGTTGTTGAAATGACCACTGCTATTCATTATGTATTCAATACACCGAGCGATCAATTGGTGTGGGACGTTGGCCATCAAGCTTATGGCCACAAGATCATTACGGGAAGGAGAGATAATTTTCACACAAACAGAAAGTATAATGGCATAAGCGGTTTCCCTAAAAGGAAAGAAAGCGAATACGATACTTTTGGCGTTGGTCACTCTAGCACATCCATCTCAGCCGCGCTCGGAATGGCTGTCGGTTCAAGACACAATGGAGATGCCCGGAAGCAACACATAGCTGTAATTGGCGATGGTGCTATGACTGGCGGGATGGCATTTGAAGCCTTGAACCATGCTGGCGTAGAGAATGCCAATCTTTTGGTCATTCTGAACGACAACTGCATGAGCATCGACCCAAACGTTGGTGCACTGAAAGAATATCTCACCGATATTACTACTTCGCCTACCTACAATAAGGTGAGAGATGAGGTTTGGAATTTGCTTGGTATGATCAGCAAATTCGGTCCGAATGCACAGGAAATCGCTTCCAAGATTGAGAATGGAATTAAGAGTACACTTCTCAAGCAAAGCAATCTTTTTGAGTCGCTCAATTTCAGGTATTTCGGCCCAATTGATGGGCATGATGTGAACCATATGGTTCGTGTGATGAAGGATCTGAAAGACATTCCTGGTCCTAAGATTCTACACTGCCTTACCGTTAAAGGCAAGGGTTATGAGTTGGCGGAACAAGATCAGACCAAATGGCATGCACCAGGTCTTTTTAATAAGGACACTGGAGAAATAAAGAAGGTAAAACCAGAACAACCAGAACCTGCCAGATATCAGGATGTTTTTGGGAACACTATGGTTGAGTTGGCCAAAATGAACGAAAAGATCGTAGGTGTCACTCCGGCCATGCCTTCTGGCTGCTCGCTGAATATCATGATGAAAGCAATGCCTGACCGTGCTTTCGATGTAGGAATTGCAGAGCAGCATGCTGTCACGTTCTCAGCAGGAATGGCCACGCAAGGTTTGGTGCCATTCTGCAATATTTACTCAACATTCATGCAACGAGCCTATGATCAGGTTATTCATGATGTAGCCCTGCAGAACCTGAATGTCGTTTTCTGCCTTGATAGAGGCGGACTTGTTGGCGCTGACGGTGCTACTCATCATGGTGCTTTTGATATTGCCTACATGCGTTGCATACCAAACATCAAGGTCGCATCACCTATGAATGAAGAGGAATTGCGCAATATGATGTACTCCTCTCAATTGGAAGATGCAGGTGTTTGGTCAATTCGTTATCCTCGCGGTAATGGTGTGTTGGAAGAATGGGAAACTCCATTCCAACAGATTGAAGTTGGGAAAGGAAGAAAAATAGCAGACGGCACAGACTTGGCCGTGCTCAGTTTCGGTCATGTAGGGAATTATGTGATTGATGCAAACAGGGAATTGATCGCGCGAGGAATTTCTATTGCGCATTATGACATGCGTTTCGCCAAACCATTGGATGAGGAGATGTTGCATGATGTGTTTCAAAAATTCAATAAGGTTATTACGATTGAAGATGGTTGCCTAACAGGCGGTTTCGGTAGTGCCATCATTGAATTCATGGCAGATAACGGCTATGCATCGCAAGTGCAACGTTTGGGTATTCCTGACCGTTTTATCGATCATGGTTCGCAAAAAGAACTTCACGTTGAGTGTGGTTATTACCATAACGATATCGTTGAAGCAGCTACTAAACTTGTCGGACTCAATGAAAAAGCAGCTGCTAGCTAAGTTGCTTAGAGCTTCACTGATCCTGTTGGTTGCATGCCTTGGCACCACAAGATCGTTTTCGCAGAGATTGGCCGTTGGTGCCGACAAGGGAACGAACAACCACGTATTGTATGTTGAGTTTGGCGGTGCTGGGTATTACTACACGGTAAATTATGAACGGCTTCTATTAAGCAAGAACAAATTGGCGCTGTTCGCTAGAGTTGGTCTCGAATATATTCCATTTGGCAGAGCAGATAAACTCATTCATTTCCCTGTTGGAGGTAATCTGACATTTGGCAATAAAAAACACCGCTTAGAAGCAGGAATGGCTGCTCTATTCAGAATAGATTTTGACCCAGGAGTTGGTTTTGGAGAAGGTTTTTACCTGACGAATCCGCCAACAAGAATCTTTCTTTGTCCTTCAGTTGGCTATCGGTTTCATGCTAAACCGAATGAATGGGGCGAAACGTTCTTTCTCCGAGCCACGTTCACGCCAATTATTGGTATGGACGTGTTTCAAGACAAGCCGTACTTCTTACCACACGCAGGTATAAGCATAGGCCGCACGTGGAATAATCCTAATCGGAAAGGCCGTTAATTTTCGGCACCTGATTTAAGCCGTTCAAGAAATTGCTGACGCTCTTGTAACGGGAGCGAATTCAGTTCTTGTTGCAATTTATTCTGCTTAGTAGCGACCGATTTCGTTTTTACTTTTCGTTCCTTAGGAGAGTCGCTTCTTACCAATGAATTGCTCAACTTCCTTAACTGAGCTTCAAGCGTCCGTACGGCTGAAACATTCTTCTTCAACGAAAGACGAATCTCTTTTAACGATTCCTCCAGTTGCTCAATTTGGTCCACATTTTTTTGTTCCATAGTGTCCTTCTTTCGAATCTTTCTACAAATGTAATAATGCAGAAGGAAGTATAATATCGGTAAAGATCATAGACGATTCTCAACCAGACCGAATAAAACGAATCCCCTTTCAAACAAAAAAAGCCCCTGTCATTCGACAAGGGCCTTAACTAGAAGCGTTATTCTTGGCAGATCAGCTTCCACACATTTCACATCCTTCCGGATTATCTAAAGAACAAGTTATCTGAGCCTGAGCTTCTACCATATTCGTTGGTTGAACATTAGAAGAAGCACTAGGTCGTGTTATCATCACAGGCGTTGCCAACTCTGCAGGTTTCGCTGCAACCGGACTAGCTGGTGCTTTACTCATTTCCTCTGTTGATCTATTTTCTGTGGTGTTGGCAGTTGGCTCGGTCTTAGCCTCTTTGCTGACCGTGAACTGAATTGCAGATGCCGCGGCTTGAGTTCTCAAATAGTACATTCCGGTTTTCAGACCTGCTTTCCAAGCATAAAAGTGCATGGACGTAAGCTTTCCGAAATTCGGGTTCTGCATAAAGAGGTTCAAGCTTTGACTTTGATCGATGAAGGCACCGCGGTCTGCAGCCATATCGATAATGTCTTTCATACTTAGCTCCCAGATGGTTCTGTAAAGCTGACGGATGTTTGCTGGAATCTCTTCAATGTTCTGAACAGAGCCGTTGGCAGCAATCAGTTTATTCTTCATGTCATCATTCCACAGACCCAATTTCACAAGATCTTTAAGAAGATGCTTGTTCACAACCACGAACTCTCCAGAAAGAACTCGTCTTGTGTAGATGTTTGAGTGGTAAGGCTCAAAACATTCGTTGTTCCCAAGAATCTGCGAAGTGGAAGCCGTTGGCATTGGAGCTACGAGCAACGAGTTGCGTACACCGTATTTCTTCACTTCTTCTTTCAAAACATCCCATTCCCAACGATTGGTTGGAGTAACGCCCCACATATCATATTGGAAAATACCTTGAGAAACAGGTGATCCAGGATAGCTTTCATAATGTCCGAATTCCTTTGCTTGATCTTTCGAACAGGTCATCGCTGCGTAATAGATCGTTTCGAAGATGTCCTTGTTAAGTTGTTTGGCCTCTTCAGAATCGAATGGCAAACGCAATTTGATGAAGGCATCAGCCAAACCTTGAACGCCAAGACCGATTGGACGATGACGCATGTTTGAATTGCGTGCTTCGATTACCGGATAGTAGTTGCGATCAATGATCTTATTTAGATTCCGAGTAGCCACGTAAGTGATGTCGAACAATTTCTGATGGTCGAATTCACCTTCTGAAGTAACAAATTTCGGAAGCGCGATAGAAGCGAGATTACAAACCGCAACTTCGTCTGGTGCGGTGTATTCAATGATCTCCGTACACAGATTCGAAGACTTGATCGTACCTAAGTTCTGCTGGTTCGATTTTCTGTTAGCAGCATCTTTGTAGAGCATGTAAGGTGTTCCGGTCTCAATTTGAGATTCCATGATGTGGAACCACAGATCTTGAGCTTTCACCACTTTACGTGCCTTACCTTCTCTTTCATATTCTTCGTAAAGCGCTTCGAATTTCGGTCCCCAGCAATCTCCTAATCCCGGAGCTTCGTTCGGGCAGAAAAGTGACCAATCACCACCAGTTTCAACTCGCTTCATGAACAGATCTGGAATCCACATGGCATAGAAAAGGTCTCTTGCTCTGTTCTCTTCTTTTCCGTGGTTTTTCTTCAGATCCAAGAAATCGTACACATCAGCATGCCATGGCTCTAAGTAAATAGCGAACGAACCTTTACGTTTGCCGCCACCTTGATCTACATATCGAGCTGTATCGTTGAACACTCGCAACATCGGAACGATTCCGTTTGATGTTCCATTGGTGCCTTTGATGTAAGAACCTGTTGCACGGATATTGTGCATGCTAAGGCCGATTCCTCCGGCAGATTGCGAAATCTTAGCGCACTGCTTTAGTGTGTCGTAAATACCATCGATACTGTCGTCCTGCATTTGCAACAGGAAGCAACTGCTCATTTGCGGCTTAGGTGTTCCAGCGTTGAAAAGTGTTGGAGTAGCGTGCGTAAACCATCTTTCTGAAAGCAGATTGTAGGTTTCGATGGCCGACTTCACATCTTCTTTATGAATACCAACGGCCACACGCATCAACATATGCTGAGGACGCTCTGTGATCTGATCGTTGGTTTTGAGCAGGTAACTTCTTTCCAAGGTTTTGAAACCGAAGAAATCATATCCGAAATCGCGGTCATAAATGATGGTTGAATCAAGAAGTGCAGCGTTTTCTTCGATGATCTTGTACACGTCATCAGCAATCAGCGAAGCCTTTTCCCCTGTCTTCGGATCGATGTATTCGTACAATTTCTTCATCGTTCTGGAGAACGATTTAAGGGTTGATTTGTGGAGATTGGAAACCGCAATTCGGCTTGCAAGCAACGCATAATCAGGATGTCTTACTGTGAAAGAAGCAGCTGTTTCAGCAGCCAATTCATCCAACTGTTGGGTTGTAACGCCTTCGTAAATTCCTTCAATGACACGCATTGCAACAGGAATCGGGTCAACGATCGGATCCAAACCGTAACACAGTTTTTGAATACGGGCAGTAACCTTATCAAACTTGATGGTTTCTTTTCTACCGTCTCTTTTTACAACAAACATGGGGAATAGGGTTTTGGCGGGTTAATTAATTCTGTATTCAGTACTATTAAAAATCTGCATCGGTGGTGAAGGAATGCTGTGCTGGGTCATTATTACCCATCACACCTGCCTTCTGATATTCTGAAACGCGTTTTTCAAAGAAGTTTGTTTTTCCTTGAAGTGAGATCATTTCCATGAAGTCGAACGGATTTGCTGAGTTGTATATTTTAGGACAACCCAATTCTCCCAATAAACGATCGGCCACAAACTCAATGTACTCGCACATCAGTTTGGCATTCATTCCGATCAATGCAACGGGGATAGCATCTGTCACAAATTCTTTTTCGTACTCAACGGCTTCTGAAATAATGGCCGTTACCTCTGCAACCGAAAGCTTGTTCTGAAGCTGGTTGTACAACATACAGGCAAAATCGCAATGCAAGCCTTCATCTCTAGAGATCAACTCGTTCGAGAACGCCAATCCTGGCATAAGACCTCGTTTTTTCAACCAGAAAATAGAGCAGAAACTACCTGAGAAGAAAATGCCTTCTACTGCTGCAAAAGCCACCAATCTCTGAGCGAAATTTCCGTTCTCGATCCATTTCATGGCCCAATCGGCCTTTTTGGCAACGCATGGTAGGTTTTCAATTGCGTTGAAAAGGAAATCCTTCTCCTTGTTGTCTTTGATGTACGTATCAATCAGCAGTGAGTAAGTCTCTGCGTGAATGTTTTCAATCGCAATTTGGAAACCGTAGAAACATCTTGCTTCTGGATATTGAACTTCATTGAGGAAGTTGATGGCTAAGTTTTCATTCACAATACCATCGCTGGCCGCGAAGAATGCCAACACATGTTTAATGAAGTGACGTTCGTCCTTGGTCAGTTTGTTTTCCCAATCGGTCATGTCTTGCTGAAGGTCGATTTCCTCAGCAGTCCAAAAGCTAGCTTCTGCTTGCTTGTACATGGCCCACATCTCCTTATGTCGGATAGGGAAAATGACAAACCGGTCGTTTGTTGATTCTAAAATTGGCTCAACTGGCAGCGAGGTTTTTTCTGGCAGAATTTCGGACAGATTGGTTGTTTGCTGAGTTGGTTGATCCATTTTTTTGTGTTTTTATTAGTTATTATCTACAGTTGGAAGAGGCCATTTTTAGGGGAAAAGATTCCCTTATAGGTCCTCGACCTAATTTTTTCAAATTGTCAAATCTCTTAAAACGTTGGTTGTAAGGGGGTTGAACTAACCTATGCCCTGACGACTTCCACTCCCCAAATTTTCAGAAAAAAGACCGCGGAGACAACCTTTAGTAATTAACAATCGGAGCTAGTTTTTAACATCGGTCTTATTAACCTAACGTTAATAAAAACTAATAACGCCTGTATCCCTTGCTATCACTGAATTGCTTGTTTGAAGGTGCTAAGTGTAACGCAAAATTGGTTGCGAAACTTAGCTTAAATGTTACGCGAATTTTACCCGAAAAGAGCTACGTGAAATGCGTAATTATCTTTTGTCTTCCGAATTCCGCAACTGGTCGATCATTTCCAGTTCTTCATACCAAGCAGTTCCGTACTTCCTTACCAAGGCCTCTTTTAAGAAACGAAAAAGCGGAACATTCAATTTAGACCCGCAGTCGCACGCAGGTTTGCAAATACTCCACTTGTTGTAATTAACCGCATCGTACTCTTTATACTCCGTGATCCTTACGGGATAGAGATGGCAGGAAATCGGTTTTTTAAAACTGATGGCACCTGCTTTTTCAGCCTTTTCAATGCCGCAGCTTACTAACCCATTTTCATCCGTAAGCGCAAATGCGCAGCGACCATTCTCCAATAGTGCAGTTCCTTTGTCTCCATCAACATCAATCTCAAAAACACCTTTCTTGGCAATCATCTGTTTGCCTTCTTCATCTAAGAACGGAAGAATGTCATCAGTGATGTTTTCCAGAAGATCGATCTCCTCGTCAGTCAGAGGTGCTCCGGCATCGCCCTTTACACAACACGCACCTTTACAAGCGTTAAGGTCGCACACAAAATATTGCTCTAAAAGGTCTAACGAGACCAAGGTGTTCTGAATTGCTAGCATGGCTGCAAATGTATTGCTTGCATAATAATGCAGCACGCTTGTAAACCGAATAGAATATATTCGCCACGGATGAAAAAGAAGTTGACCGTTATCGGCACGCAGGATATGATCGATCTGCCCGAGTTCGATATCTATGAACTCGAATGCAAGATCGACACAGGAGCTTTTACCTCAACGATCCATTGCAGCAAAGTGGAAGTTGTGGATGCTGATGGCGTTCCGACACTGAATTTCTGTGTGCTTGATAGATTCCATCCGCAGTTCAACAATACGGTTCATTCGGTTACGGAGTTCAAAGAGAAGACGGTTCGGAGTTCAAACGGAGTTGCGGAAACGCGTTACGTTGTAAAAACGAAAGCCATTCTGTTCGGGAAAACGTATCCGATCACATTCACGCTCAGTAATCGGAAAAAGATGCGATTTCCTGTTTTGATCGGAAAGAAGTTCTTAAAGAACAGATTTGTGGTTGATGTTGCTCAGAAAGACCTTTCGTTTACCAAAAAGCAACACGATCTAAACTGATCAGAATTCCACAACTCGAAGCGTATCAAGGTCGAGCCGTTGCTTTAACCAAGCTTGCATCACCAGCTTATTCTTTTCTATATCGAGTTTGGATTCACCTGTTTTCCATCGCAACAAAAAGGTTGGAATGGTGTCCAGCTTCTTTCCATTCATCTCAATACTAACTGCATAGGCCATACGGTCTACTGCTGGATAGAGCGTTGAAATCTCCTTGTTCACCCCTTCAAACGGAATGGAGCTTTTCTGATATTGAACAACTTCACTTTCCAGCTCAGCGATCCGCGCATCCTTTGCATTGATCTGGTCTTCGTTTCTTTTGAAGAGATCTTCCAAAATTCCAACGCGCACCTCTTTCGAAAGTTTCCCCGCGATGTCTGTACTGATGTCTTTCGGTTGATGGATTGCAAGAATCGTGTTCTTGAGCCCTTTTTCGAGCATGATCGTTTCCAACTGCTGTTGTGTTTGATCGGCAATTGGCTCGCCCATTACAAATACGTCAATACGCGAAATGGTGTCGGTATAGGTTATCTTCTTGCTGAGGATCTCGGTTCCTTCGAAGCTAAGATTCTGAGCAATGAAGTTTTCTGCCTTACCTAGAAAAAGGGTCTCTTTTACTACTCCGTAGAAAATCCAAGCGCTTGGTAGAATTACCACGATCACAAATACGATCATGTAACGTTTTACCTTCTTTTCGATGTCGACATTCACAAAACTGACGAGTGGAAATTTGAGATACCGTACAATAATGAACGTAGAAAGCGCAATGAAAATGGAGTTGAGTGTGAAGAGATAAAAGGCTCCGAAAAAGAACGACCATTCGCCATTTGCAAGTCCATAACCAGCTGTGCAAAGCGGTGGCATCAGCGCAGTTGCAATTGCCACTCCAGGAATTACGTTTCCTCGCGTCCTTCGTGAAATGCCGATTATTCCCGCAAGTCCACCGAAAATAGCAATCAGCGCATCCAGAAATGTAGGACTTGTTCTGGCAAGTAATTCGGGTTGAGCTTCTCGCAATGGAGTGACAAGAAAATAAATGGTTGAGGTCATTAAAGCCACCACCACCATTACTCCAAAGTTTTTCAAGGCCCGTTTAAGTGTCTCCCAATCGTTGGTTCCTACAGAAAGACCAATGGCCAAAATCGGAGCCATCAATGGAGAGATAAGCATTGCTCCGATGATAACGGCCGTACTATTAAGGTTGAGTCCGATGCTGGCAATGAAAATGGAACAGATCAGAATCCAAACCACATATCCACGGAAAACCATGTCCTTTTTAATGGTTTCGATGGTTCCTTCTTGATCCATGTCGTCTCCAAGAAACATGGTGCTTCTTGCAAAATCGCGGAGCCCAACAAGCATTCTCAGAAACTTCACATTCACTCCAAGTTTGGGTTCTTCGGCAGAACTTGTGTTATCCTGTTTCCCTGAATCGGTTTTCTCTTCCATTTCGTGCTGAATTTCGCCTTGCTCGCCCTTCAATTTTTCTAGCTTTGCGGCCGTAAAATTACGCCATTCCAATTCAGCAAGTTAGATAGATGAACAACGAGGATCTTTTCAAGAATATAATCGGACACAGTAAAGAATACGGTTTCATTTTTCAGAGCAGCGAAATTTACGATGGTCTGAGCGCAGCTTACGATTACGCGCAAATGGGCGTTGAGTTGAAGAAGAACATCCGCGATTATTGGTGGAAAGCGATGGTTCAGCTGAACGAGAATATCGTTGGTTTGGATGCTGCCATTTTCATGCATCCAACTACTTGGAAAGCATCTGGCCACGTTGATGCGTTCAACGATCCATTGATTGATAATAAGGATAGCAAGAAACGCTACCGAGCCGATGTGTTGATTGAGGATTACATGGCCAAGATCGACCAGAAAATCCTGAAAGAGGTTGTGAAAGCTGCTAAGCGTTTCGGTGAATCGTTTGATGAAGATCAATTCATGGCTACAAACCCGAACGTGCTTCGAGATGTGGCTAAAAAGGAAGAGATCCGAAAACGTTTTGTAGAAGCGTTGGAAAACGATGATCTAGCAGATGTTCGTCAGATTATTATTGACCTTGAAATTGCTTGTCCTGTCTCAGGTTCGAAGAATTGGACCGAAGTGCGTCAGTTCAACCTGATGTTCGCTACCGAAATGGGCGCTATGGCTGAAGGAGCAAGCACCATTTATCTGCGACCAGAGACCGCGCAAGGAATTTTTGTCAATTACTTGAACGTGCAGAAAACCGGAAGGATGAAGATCCCCTTCGGAATTGCGCAGACAGGAAAGGCATTCAGAAACGAGATTGTTGCCCGTCAGTTCATTTTCAGAATGCGCGAGTTTGAACAAATGGAAATGCAATTCTTCGTGAAGCCAGGAACTGAGTTGGATTGGTTTGAACAGTGGAAAACCAAACGACTAGCATGGCATGAAGCAATGGGCTTGGGAAATGAGAAATACCGTTTCCATGCACACGATAAATTGGCGCATTATGCCAATGCCGCTTTCGATATTGAGTTCGATTTCCCATTCGGTTTCAAAGAATTGGAAGGAATTCACTCTCGTACTGATTTCGACCTTACTCAGCACGAAAAATTCTCAGGCAAGAAACTACAGTACTTCGACCCTGAAGAAAACAAGAGCTACGTTCCGTATGTGGTAGAAACCTCTATCGGATTGGATAGAACCGTTCTGGCTGTTCTTTCAGCGTCTTATCAAGAAGAAGAATTGGAAGGCGGAACATCTCGTGTTGTGTTGAAAATCCCACCATTCCTGGCTCCAGTTAAACTGGCCATTCTTCCTCTGGTGAAAAAAGACGGATTGCCAGAAAAGGCAATGGAGATCTTCAATCAGCTACGCTTCGACCACAACATTATTTACGAAGAGAAAGACAGTATCGGAAAACGATACCGCAGACAAGATGCCATTGGTACGCCATTCTGCATCACCATCGACCACGATACGCTGAACGACAATTCAGTCACGCTCCGCGACCGTGATACCATGCTTCAAGAGCGAGTTCCAATTGAAAAACTATCTCAGATAGTGGAAGAGAAGGTTGGAATGAAGAAGGTGCTGGAAAGCATAGGTTAGAGCAATGACATCAGTACTTTAGTTCTGATGAAACTGATCCGTATTTTTCTTCTTCTATTCGTTTCCGCTTCTACGTTCGGTCAAGATTTTGTCTGCTTCGAGTTCAATGAGCAAGCTCGAATCAGTTCAAATACTGGATTAAACTTAAGAGCCGAACCAAACAGTAGTTCTGAGGTCCTAGCGAAAATCCCTTTTTGGCAATTGGTTGACCTGTGTGGGCTTGCGTACGTGGCGGATACGATAAACGGGCTTATTGGAAATTGGACCAAGGTCAGGTATGGAGAAGTAAAGGGATATGTGTTTGATGCCTATCTGGTTCCGATAGACTCCTCTCATGTCAAGGATAAGGATTTCAGAATAATGCAAGAACAAGCATCCTGTTCTGCAATCAATTATGATCCATCCCTGTTCTGGTATGGTTTATACCGGTTTGCTAAGTACGATACAATTATCCCAGTTGAAATTGAGTTTGAACGGAATCATGTTGATTCTGACCCAAGAGAAGAAATAGGAGGAGTAAGGACCCAATATTCGGATTCTTTGTTTTCATATCTGCTGATTGGGTTTCGTGATTCTATTGAGGTAAATAGTGTGTTCAATGGCGGGATTTCACAGAAGACCCTGTATCCAGGACAAAGAATTTCTGTTTGGGCGCACACAGACAAATGTGAGGTTACAGACAAAACATCGGTGGATCTTATTGCTATCGGGGATGTTGAGGATGTTCAATATTGTCCGATAATAACTGGATATGATTTAAGACTTCGGAATCGTTGGGGTGAACCGCTTATTCAAGGGTTGGTAAAGTCGGTCAGCTATGCAGGAGAGTGTGGTATGCCAGCGATCTATTGGTTTGGAGACTTGGATGGGGATAAGCGACCAGATTTAGTACTTATGGGCGCAACGAATTCTAGGTACGATTTGCATTTGTTTTTAAGTACTCAAGCTAAGGGAAACGAGTTGGTAGGACTTGTCGATAAGTGGACAGCGTGTAACTGTCATTAGAGACAAACCTTAACCATTAAACTGGCTCATCACAAAGCCAAGTTCCATGGTGCCGAAAGCCTTGATGGCTTCAACGGCTTTTTCAATTTTCGGGTTGATGATGTCGAGGTCTTCCTTGGTCCATTCGCCAAGCACGTAATCCACTTGTTGGCCTTTACCGAAATCGTTTCCTACTCCAAAACGCAAACGCGGATAATCCTGTCGTCCAAGAACTTGGTTGATGCTTTTTAGTCCGTTATGACCACCATCGCTTCCTTTTGACCGAATGCGGATCATGCCTGTTTCCAAGGCAATATCATCTGTAATTATCAGAACCTTATCGATAGGAACCTTTGTTTCTGCCATCCAATACTGGACAGCTTTTCCGCTCAGATTCATGTAAGTGCTCGGTTTTACGAGTACAAAAGTTCGGCCTTTGTGTTTCACTTCGCACATATCGCCCAAACGGCTGGGCTTAAAACTAGAAGTGGACGCCTTAGCCAAGGCGTCCACTATCTTAAATCCTATGTTGTGACGGGTTTCGGCATACTCGCTGCCCATGTTCCCCAATCCAACAATGAGGTACTTCATATTTATTCAGCTGCTTCTGCTGGAGCTTCTCCACCTTCGGCAGGTGCCTCAGCACCATCAGTGCCAGCCTCTTCCTCATCGTTGTCTTCCACCATCGCACCACGTTTCATTCGAACCGCAACAATGATTTGACCTGGATCTGCAAGGAAAGTGACTCCTGGAATAGAAAGATCACCGATTTTGATTGCTTTTCCGATTCGTAGACCTGATATGTCAAGTTCAATTACGCTAGGCATTGCATCTGGCAAACCTTGAACTTTTACGTTTTTTCTTACTACTCGCAAACGACCACCTGAAAGAACACCACGTGCTTGTCCTTTAGTTAGGATAGGCAAGGTTGTTTTGATAGGACGTCCGGCCAATTCCTGAAAATCCACATGAATTATCCGGTCGCTAACTGGATGATATTGAATCGCCTTCATTATTACTGAATACACATCACCATCTACATCTAGATTGACGATATATTGGTCTGGTGTGTAAACCAATTTATTGAATGCACGCTCATCAATTTGAACGTGAACTTCTTCTTTACCTCCGTAGACGATGCATGGAACCAAGCCTGCGTTTCTAGCGGCTTTTGCATCGGCTTTCCCGAGGGACTTCCTTTTTGATCCTGATATTGAGATCGATTCCATTGTTAATTGTTTTTGTTGATTATTGATTTGATTAAAAAATGAATTTGGTGCTGATGGACTCGTAATTGTGAGCCTTTTTGATCACATCAGCAAAAAGTGGCGCTACGGATAGCACCGTTATCTTATTGTTTTCCTGTCTGAGAGGAATGGTATCTGTCGTAACCAACTCAGTCAATTTAGAATTGGTAATGTTATCGTGTGCATTTCCAGAAAGCAATGGATGAGTGATGCAAGCCCGAACAGTTCTTGCTCCGTGCTCCAACATCATTTCGGCAGCTTTACAAAGCGTGCCTCCTGTATCAATAATGTCATCGACAAGGACAACATCTTTTCCTTCCACATCACCGATAACGGTCATGTCTGCCACTTGGTTGGCCACTTTTCGTTGCTTGTAGCAGATGGCAAGGTCAACATTCAACGCCTTAGCGTAAGCATTTGCTCTTCTGGTACCACCAACATCGGGTGTTGCCATCACCAAGTTTTCAAGATCCATGGTGTTCTTAAGGTGATCTAAGAACAAGTATGACCCAAAAAGGTGATCTACTGGAACATCAAAAAATCCCTGGATCTGATCGGCATGCAGATCCATCGTCATCACACGAGTCACACCAGCAGCTTCCAAAAGATCGGCCATCAACTTGGCGCCAATTGGCACGCGGGGCTTCACTTTTCTGTCCTGACGAGCCCATCCGAAATAAGGGATAACCGCAACAATTCTTTTGGCTGATGCGCGCTTTGCAGCATCGATCATCAAAAGCAATTCAAGCAAATTATCGCCTGGAGGAAACGTGGATTGAATGATAAAAACATCATCTCCACGAATAGATTCTTCAAAACAAGGCTCAAATTCACCATCCTTGAAACGCAATGTGGTCTGATTGCTCAGCGGCTGCCCATAACTCTCGGCAATCTTCTCCGAAAGATACTGGGTGGCTTCACCAGTAAACAGCTTGACGTTAAAAGGCATGGCTTCTGCTCGTTTTTTGGGGGTGCGAAAGTAAGGAATTTGTATGCTATTTCAGCAGTAAATCGAAAGCATCTTTCAAAAGTGCTTTTTAGTAAGCGAAAAACGTATAAATTTGCCGCCCCAATTCACTTGCCGAAGTGGCGGAACTGGTAGACGCGCACGACTCAAACTCGTGTTCCTTTGGAGTGCCGGTTCGATCCCGGCCTTCGGTACAGAAAGCCTGATCAACGAAAGTTGTTCGGGCTTTTTTGTTTTTGGGATTCTTTAACGGTACGTTTTCCTTTTCGCTTCTCCGTATATCTTTTTCATCATTAGCTTCGCAAACCTTATGGAAGAAGGATTCATTAAGTACGATAACCCCGAAAAACAAGAGCGTTACGACCGTGCATATTTGCGGATGGCGCTGGAATGGGCAAGACTTTCGCATTGCCAACGAAGACAAGTTGGGGCAATCATTGTAAAAGAAGGGCAGATCATTGCCGATGGTTACAATGGCACTCCGTCTGGTTTTGACAATTGCTGCGAAACCGAAACGGGCGAAACACACTGGTATGTGCTGCATGCTGAGGCTAACGCCATTATGAAAGTGGCAAGATCAATGAACAGCGCACGCGATTCTACGTTGTATTTAACGCTTTCTCCTTGCAAGGATTGTAGCAAGTTGGTGCATCAGGCCGGAATAAAGCGCTTGGTTTTCATAAATGGTTATAAGGATATGAGTGGCGTGGAATTTTTGAAAGAAGCAGGCGTTGAAGTGGTTCAATTACCTGATGTGATGATTCAATGAGCGACAGTCGGTTCAAACTCTTCATCTATTATCCGATCGTGCTGGCCTTGGTGCTGGCCGCAGGAATTTATCTAGGTTCTATCCTAAATGTGGGGCAGTTGTCTCATGTTGGTATCGAATCTTCTTCAGCCAACTCAAAGAAGATCACCAATTTGTTGAACTACGTTCAAGAGGAATATGTCGATTCCGTTAACCTTGATGGATTGACCGAGTCTACAATCATCAAAATGCTGGATCAGCTCGACCCTCATTCGTCTTATATACCTGCTCGTGAATTGGAGTCTTCCAATGAGCCTTTGAACGGGAATTTCGATGGAATCGGTGTTGAATTCAATATTATCAGCGACACTATTGTTGTGGTTGCTCCGATAAATGGCGGCCCGTCTGAAAAATTGGGAATCCGTTCTGGAGACAGGATCGTTTCTATTGAAGATACTGTGGTTGCTGGCACGGGTATTAAGAATGAAGATGTGATCTCTAAACTTCGTGGTGAACGCGGCACGAATGTGAAAGTGGAAATTGCAAGACGAGGAGTGAAAAAACTGATGGTATTCAATATCGAACGCGACAAGATTCCGATCTATAGTGTCGATGCAGGATACATGGTAAACGACAAGGTCGGTTACATCAAGGTCAGTCGGTTTGGCGCAACCACGTATGATGAGTTTTCGGAGAAATTAGTCGAATTGCAACAAAACGGTCTGCAATCACTCATCGTAGACCTTCGCGGAAATCCAGGCGGTTATCTGAATGCAGCCATCAATATCTGCGATGAATTTCTTCCAACAGGAAAACTGATCGTTTATACGGAGGGAAGAGCACGACCAAAAGACAATGCATTCGCCACTTCTCACGGAGATTTTGAAAAAGGAAAATTGGTGATATTGGTTGATGAAGGTTCTGCGTCAGCTTCAGAAATCGTATCTGGCGCAGTACAAGACAACGATAGAGGAACTATTGTGGGAAGAAGAACATTTGGAAAAGGTTTGGTACAAGAACAAGTTGAATTGGCTGATGGTTCGGCAGTAAGATTGACGATTGCTAGATATTACACGCCAACCGGAAGATGTATTCAGCGGCCTTACGGAGAAGGTGACGACTATTATGGCGATCTCTACAATCGGTTGGAACATGGAGAATTGTATGAGGCAGACAGTATTTCTGTTGATAAGAAAGAACGTTTTGTAACCCCAGGCGGAAAGGTGGTTTATGGCGGAGGCGGAATTGTTCCCGATGTTTTTGTTCCATTGGACACGACCAATTACTCAGAATTCCATCGTGAATTGCTGGGCTCAGGAGCGCTGCGGGAGTTTGCGCTGAACTATGCATCGAAGAACAGAAAGGAACTCGAAAAATTCGAAACGCCAGATGCGTTCAGAAAGCGATTTGAATTTGCCGCAAGCATTTATCCGCAACTCATCGACTTTGCAAAAACGAAGAATGTGAAAGCCACCGATTTCGCAAAAGCAAAACCAGAGGTCTTGAACAATCTGAAAGCATTGATTGCGCGTAGCAAATGGAACGGCAACGGGTTTTATCCGATCATTAATGAGAACGATAAGATGATAAACGCTGCGCTAGAGGTATTGGACTAATTAAGTCTGTAAACCTTTCCAGGAAGAGTGCTAACAATTCCTTCGAATTCCAATTCAAGCAGAATAGAAGCCACTTTACTCATCGGAAATCCGGAAAGCACGGCCAATCGGTCAATGGTGTGGTCTTTTTCGCGCAATACTGCAACCACCGTCTCCTGCTCTTCGCTTAGGTCGACCAGCAATTTCGTCTGTGCTTGAGGCTTCTTTTTTGATTCGTCTTGTTGCCATCCTAAAGCTTTTAAAATATCGTTACCGGAAGTAACGAGCGCTGCTTTGTGGTTCATGATCAGATAATGACATCCGGCAGAATATTCATCACTCAATCTTCCTGGCACTGCAAACACATCTCTATCGTATCCATTTGCCAGCTCGGCAGTTATCAGCGCACCACCTTTTATGCCTGCTTCCACCACTATGGTTGCATCACTCATTCCAGCAACAATTCTATTCCGCTTAGGAAAATTCTCCCTGTCTGGATTAGTGCCGATCGGAAAATCAGTGATCAACGCACCATTTTCGAGCATTTCTATGGCTGTATTCGTATGCAGTTTCGGGTACACCCTATCGAGTCCATGCGCCAAACAACCGATGGTTGGTATGTTAAATTTCAGTGAAGCTTTATGTGCAGCTATGTCAATTCCGTAGGCCAACCCACTTACGATGGTCACTTGCGCTTTGGCCAATTGTTCAACGATTGATTCTGTGATTTCTTTTCCTTGCCTTGTAGCATTTCGAGTTCCCACAATACTTAGTGCTCTTGACGGATTTATGCTCCCATTGCCCTTGGCATAGAGAACCACGGGCGAATCATCGCAATGCTTCAATCTTTGAGGATAATCACTGTCTAGAAAGGAAATGGCACGCACGCTATTTTTCAGCGCAAACTGTAGTTCGTCTTCGGCCTGCTTCAGCACCACGCTTGATGACACCACATTTGCAATGGCCGCTCCGATAGAGGGAATCTTCAATAAAAACGATTTCGGTTGCCTGAAAACCTGCTTCGGGCCGCCACAATACGCAACGAGTTTTTTGATTCGCGCATCGCCAATTCCAACCACCTTGCTGAGTGCGATCAGATATAGTGTCTGTTCCTGTCTATCCAACTATACAAATATTGATATATTCGCCCCGTTCAAAATCTGGCCTTTAAACCGCTGAAATCTAACATATGAAAAGAATATTTACTACTGCAATTCTATCATTTTTGGTTCTGTTTGCCTTTGCACAAGATACAGGAACTGTAAAAGGTACAGTAAAAGATAAGGATTCTGGAGAGACCATTATTGGCGCCAGTGTCGTTTGGGAAGCTGATAAAGGCCGTGGTGCTGCAACTGATTTCGATGGGAATTTCTCGCTCACTCTGCCAGAAGGGGCACAAAAAGTTATTATCACTTCTATCGGTTATGATTCGCAGACAATTGCGGTAACGGTAAAAAAAGGAGAGACATCAACCGTTAACGTTAGTATGGGCGTTGGGTCTATCCAAAAAGAGATGGTAATCGTATCTGCTGGTAAGTTTGAGCAGAAACGAGAAGACCTAACCGTTTCGGTTTCGGTTATTGAACCTGAGCTACTTGAGAGTAGAGGTTCTACAAGTGCAGAAGATGCACTTGAGCAAACTCCTGGTCTTACTATCGTTGATTCAGAACCTCAAATGCGTGGTGGTAGTGGCTATAGCTTTGGCGCTGGTGCAAGGGTTATGATGTTGGTGGATGACCTGCCTATTATGACGGGTGATGCAGGTAGAGCAAGTTTTGGATTCGTGCCAATTGAGAATTTGGAGCAGATTGAGGTGATCAAAGGCGCATCGTCTGTACTCTACGGTTCTTCGGCACTTAATGGTATCATTAACATTAGAACAGCATATCCAAAGGACAAGCCTAAGACGAAAATCAATATCTATACAGGTCTATACAGTGCTCCTCAACAAGAGAGTGCTATTTGGTGGGATAAGAATGATGTGCCTATTTATAGCGGAATGAACTTCTTCCACTCTCGAAAAATCAAGAAAACATGGGACCTTGTAATAGGAGGTAACTTCCTTATTGATAACGGCTTCATCGGACCAGAACCTTCTGATACTCTGATCAATTCCGTGGGGTACGTTACCAATGTGAATAAAGATACGGACGGCAACATCGTTGACACCACTTATACACAACCACGTAAAGGTTTTGAGAACAGGTTTAGAATGAATTTCAATTTGCGCAAGCGCTCTGAGAAGATTCCGGGCCTCGCGTTCGGGATCAATGGTAACGCCATGTATTCTAAAAGTGCAGGAAGCCTTTTGTGGCTAAATAAGGATGATGGTCTTTTCCGACCTTTCGGTGGTAGCATCACGCTTACTAAGCAGACATCTTACAACATTGACCCTTTCATCACCTATTCTGGTCCTGCAGGATCCAAGCATACTTTGCGTGGACGTGTATTTCATCAGAACAACGATAACAACAACAATCAAGGAAACTTGAATTACGTAGGGTTTTTGGAGTATCAGTTTGCTCACAAATTTGCCAATATCAACGATTTCACCATCACCATTGGGGCTATGGGACAATATGTTTACAGTAAGGCACAGCTGTATGCCGGTAATGGAAAAGGAAACGGAATCAATAATGCGATAAATGCTGCTGCGTACGTTCAATTAGACAAGAAATTCTGGAAACGTGTGAACGTGAATGGTGGAGCTCGTTTCGAGTACTTCGCAGTGAACGGAAATGACACGATCATCCGACCTGTTTTCAGAATCGGAGCTAATACTAAGCTTTGGAAAGAAGGTTATTTGAGAGCGTCTTTCGGAGAGGGTTTCCGATTCCCTACCATTGCAGAACGCTACATTTTCACGGTAGTTGGAGGTTTACCAATTGTGCCAAACACCAACATTAAACCAGAGCGAAGCTATGCCGCAGAGGTGGCTTTAATGCAAGGAATCAAGATCGGCAAGTTCATGGGCTATTTGGACATTGCGGGTTTCTACCAATACTACAAGAATTTTGTTGAGTTCAATGGAGGTAACTTCGGTCCAGTAACCGGTCCATTTGGACGCTATGCATTCAGATCATTAAATACTGGAGATGCCCGTGTTTATGGAGCGGACGTTTCGTTGATGGGTAAAGGCGAATTCAATTCTTGGTTCGGCATGAATGTCCTTTTGGGATACACCTATGCTCGTCCAGAAACAATGGACCCGAACTACGTGTATGGAACGGATAGTACTGGCCAGCAACTTACCCAATTGAATACAAGTTCAACGATTCCAAACGCAACAGTTTTCGATACTCCAGAACAAACTGCAGCTCGTGAAAAGGCTATTGCAGATTTCATAAAATATCCTGTGCTTAAATACCGATTTGAGCATTTGGTGAATGCGGATGTGGAATTCCTTTTTACCATTAAGAAGAACCAAAAATTGTCTGTTGGTCTGACTTACCGTTATTACAGCTACATGAAGAGTGTGGATAAGGTATTCTATACCTTGGACGCACTTGTTGGTTGGGGCGCTGTGGATTTCCGCAATAGCCACAACAAAGGCGACCATGTATTTGATTTAAGGGCAGCTTACGATTTTTCGGAAAACATCAAACTTGGAGTTTCGGTCAAGAACCTAACTAATCGTTTGTATGCACTTCGCCCTTTGAAGGTAAATCCACCTAGAACCATACAGCTTCAGCTTACGGTAACTTTCTAAGTTACGTCTGAAAAACGTCAGTTTCTGTTTGGATAAAATTTTCACCTTTGAGCCCTTACAAACAAACAAAGGGATCAAATGGCTAAAAGGAAAATTGAACCGCTAACCGAGAAACGGGAACACAGTTTCTTTGGTGATGTATTGAAGTATTTTGATCATGCCGCCCAGTTTTTGGAGCATGACAGTTCGTTGCTTGAGCAGATTAAATACTGCAATAGCGTTTATCGCATGCGCTTTCCTGTGAAGAACGATGAAGGCAAGATTGAAACCATTGAGGCTTACCGTGTAGAGCACAGTCACCACAGACAGCCGACCAAAGGTGGAATCCGTTTTAGTTTCCACGTGAATCAGGACGAGGTAATGGCATTGGCTGCGCTGATGACCTACAAATGTGCCTTGGTAGATGTGCCTTTTGGAGGAGCAAAAGGAGGCATCAAAGTAAGTCCACGAACATGCAGTGTAGGCATGCTTGAGCGTATCACCAGACGCTACACCACAGAGCTGGTTAAGAAGAATTTCATCGGTCCCGGAATCGATGTTCCTGCACCTGATTATGGTAGTGGTGAGCGTGAAATGGCATGGATGGCTGACACTTATTCGACTTTCTATCCAACAGACCTCAACGCAATTGCCTGTGTAACTGGAAAACCGATTTCACATGGCGGTATTGCTGGTAGAAGAGAAGCAACAGGATTGGGCGTTTTCTATGGTGTGCGACATGCTTGCAGCTACAAGGAAGACATGGATAAGTTGGGAATGACCACAGGCTTGGAAGGAAAACGAATTGCCATTCAAGGTATGGGCAACGTGGGTTACTGGGCAGCTAAATTCTTTCACGATGGAGGAGCAAAGATTATTGCTGTTGCCGAGTGGGATGGATCTGTTTATAATGAGAATGGAATCGATCCAGACGATTTGCTTGCATACAAAAACAAGAACAATGGTATTCTAGGATTCCCAGGAGCCAAAGACCTTGGTGGTCCTGGAGCTGCGTTGGAAGTTGAGTGCGACATTCTCATTCCTGCCGCTTTGGAAAATCAGGTGAATAGCGAAAATGCCGCCAATGTCAAGTGTAAGATCTTGGCCGAAGCAGCTAACGGACCTGTAACGCCAGAAGCAGAAGAAGTGCTTCTTAAAAAAGGTGTTCTACTTATTCCAGATATTTACATCAATGCTGGTGGTGTTAGCGTATCGTACTTCGAATGGTTGAAAAACCTTTCTCACGTTCGTTTTGGGCGAATGGAGAAACGCTATCGTGCAACTATGAATCACAACATCATTGATGCAATTGAAGGTGCCAGTGGAACGAAAGTTTCTGATGATTCCGTGAAATTGATAGAACGCGGAGCTGATGAGCGCGATCTTGTTTATTCTGGTTTAGAGGAAACGATGATCACTGCTTACGACAACATCCGTAACCGAATGGTAAGCACTGACGGAATCAACGACCTGCGTACTGCAGCATTTGTGGAAGCCATTGATAAAGTTGCGGTTAGTTACCACAACCTTGGAATCTGGCCATAATTCGTGAGATTGAAATATTTAAAAAGCCCGATCGCTTCCAACGGTCGGGCTTTTTTGTGTTCTTCACACACGATTGATCAGCATCAGCGCTCAAAACGGTGTTGAGAGCGAGGGCCAAAAAAATGATCAAGGTTCACTATTTTCATCACATCATTAATTTCTGCTACCATGGCAAAAACACCCAATTATAAAGTTGACCCTAAGGAAAATATCTATTTCGCTATCTGTCTTGTCTTCAGTCTGCTTATCTACACAAGCATCATTGTAGGCATTATGGCGGGCATGGATTTTGGCAAAGGTCCATTGATTGCAGCTTTCGGTTTCTATGCTCTGATGATCATTGTGGCATTACACATAATGCGAGGAGTAATGATCGGTTACATCCGTGGTAATGCTGTGAAACTTGGCCCTAAACAGTTTCCGGACATCTACCAAGTAGTCATGAGCCAATCGCAAGCTTTAGGGCTGAATCGCATTCCTGAGGTTTTCCTATTACAGCAAGGCGGTTTGCTCAATGCTTTTGCCACGAGATTCATGGGCTCGGACTACGTTGTACTTTATTCCGACCTGATGGAAGAAGCCTACAAGAAAAATCAGGAAACGGTTGATTTTGTCATTGCCCATGAATTAGGACACATAAAACGCAATCATATCTTGAAGCGCCTGATCGTACTTCCAAGTCTGATGATTCCATTTTTAGGAAACGCTTATTCGCGTGCCTGCGAATACACTTGTGATAGTATTGGTGCATCATTGAGTCCTGAAGGCGCACATTCAGGTTTGCTCGTTTTGGCTGCTGGAAAGCAGCTATATCGCAAGGTTGATGCACATTTTTTCATAGAGCAACGACAAACCGAATCAGGCTTTTGGACATGGTTTGCTGAGAAAATATCGACACATCCGCACCTCACAAATCGCTTGGCCCGTTTTACACACAACATTGGGTTTGCGGAAAAACCTCAAGTTTCAAAAAGTAATAGCTGGGATATGCCTCCTACGCAGGCTCCAAAAGAAGAGGTGACAAAAGAATCAGTATCTGACGCAAGCAAGTACATGCCGAAGTAATCAGAACTGTTCTTTCTCCTAACTCTTTCTTATTTCAGAAAAATGCTCGCACTTGCACGGTTCCTGTGTGCACCGCATTGTTCTTCTCGCTTTTCCGGCCACTGTATTGAATATTCACCTGCATGTTTTTGCCTACGCGTAGTTGTGCAAACGTGCTCCAAGTATAGTTGAGCCCCGCCTTCAAGCCTTCAAGCAACTCGAATTCTACCGTGTTGCCAGTAGAGCCATCATATGAAATGCTGATGAAATTGAATGTGGCATTGATGCTACCTCGCTGAAGAATATTGTACTTGCCATCAATCCCAGCATCGCGCAGAATGGCCTGTTCCGTTCCCACATTTTCAGGTTTGAAATTCAACTTATCTGCATAACGGAACTTGCCTCGTACGCGCCATTTTGTTCCTGGCTGAAATACCAACTGTGGTTCAATTTCGTAATACTGCACGTCCAATTTATTGTTGGCAAAAAATGAATCAGTGATTTTCCAGCCGAATTCGCCACTGGCATTCAGCGTAAAGATCTTAGCGAGATTCCAACGGATTTTCAGCGTATGGGAAGTGTTCGAGCGTGTTTCGAAACCATTGGCTAGGTAAACTTTACTCCGCGTATCTGAATACGTGTAATCAGCACCCACTTTAGAACTGCTTCGATTGAAGAAGAAGGTATTTCTGAGGGATGATGCGAGCGTGACGAGCGTACTGTCTGAAACCGTGCTGAAAAATGGATCGAAGGCAGCTAGTAGATTATTACGCTGCGTCTTTCTATCAATACGATAAACCAATTGGTCGGAGAATCGTGAAACAAATTTTCGAATTCCTGTCTTGCCTGCCCACACTACTTGCGGGCTCAGGTTGATGACTTCGTTGAATTGCGTTGTGTAAACTTTTGTGAAATTATTGGTGGGCGTGAATACGCGAATATAGCGTGCCGTATCCTGATACACGGCCTGCACATATTCGTTCAATTCCTTAATTCCATTCTCGTTTTGATCTAGCCAACTGTAAGCGCCCTGCCCCGCAGGTACTTCCACATACGTGTATTCCTTCTTGCTTTCTAATCCTGAACCAACTTCGTAAAATGTGGAAGAAGTGATGGCGCCTTTCAGCACTTTCAAATTATACTCCAAACGATTAACCAAAGTGTTGTCGGGACGATTGGTGCTCAATAAGGTGTCTTTCACAGAAAGTCTTCGGTAGGTCACCGTCAATTTCAAGATACTGTTCGGATTCTTGGCCAGTTCGCCTGTCAATCCTGCACTTTCTCCAACACTCGAATACTTGAGTTGAGCATTTCCAGGCAACCAATCGTCCCGTCTTTGATAAAAAAGCGAGAAGCGATTTTTCCAGCTATCGGGACTTTTGATGTAAACCTTCGAGTCGTTCCATCGGTAACTCGTGCTCGATAGCGAATCGGCTGTGGAGATGAAGAAGCGGTTGTCTTCGAAAATATCGGTACCACCCAAAACAAACCATTTGAATTTCTGCTGAACGCCTGCCTGAAATCGCCCAAAACGGTTGTTGGTCTCGGTTCCATTGGAAAAAATATGACTTCCGTTCAGGTCAAAACTGAATCCTTTATGGGCAATTTTGGCCGTAATGGCATTTTGGTACGCATTGAAAATGTTCTCATTCAGAAATGAACGGAATGAATATTCCACATCGACAATGTCTTTTCGGATAAAGCCAACACGTGCCGTGGATATGTACTGCGTGGTGTAAGCAGTTTGGCTTCGAAGATTCCAATCGCGGTCAAACTCTACCGAACGGAAACGTTCAATTGGTCTAAACCGATCGTTGATATTCTCAAACTCAAGCCCAGATTTAATGGCCCATTTGGCCGAATCATCTAAAGGAATTACATGGTCGTATTTCACTTTCACCCCGTAACCTACATTATCGTTGTTGTTCACGCTCGAAAAGCGATTCAGATCACTGTTCGATAAGGCGCCTTCTACTGCTACGTTTCCGTTCTTCCCTATTCGATACTCAGCGCCCAGCGTATAGAGCTGGTTCATTTTTGGGGTGATGATCTGCTGTGCTGGAATGTATCGGCCTTTGTGCGCACCCGTTATCGAATCTGGTGCTATCCACTGATAAACACGACCATTGGCAGCACTCTGAATCTGAACATAATCTCCGTTGCCAATTCCAACATCTGAAAATCGAACTTGATACAAAGCCTTGTTCGGGTCAATGCTGTAGATATAGATCTCTTGGAAGTAAACAGGAATGCTGTTCACGTTCACAGTTGTGTCTGCCTTCTGATATCGGACTTGGTCATTGTCAAATCCTACCGAATCGATGGCGGGGATGATGGCCAGCTGAACACTATCGCCAATGTCTTGCAAGAGCTGCAGTTGGTCTCCGGTCAGGTCGCCATTTAACAGGCTTGATTTTCCATCCTGTTCCGAATAAAGATTGAAATGAATTTTTGCGCGATTCTTTTCATAATCGGCACTTGCGTGGAACAGCGATCGCGAATAGTTCCGCTCCGAATATTGGAACTCAACAATGATTCTCGAATCCTTTGTGATCAACCGCTTGGAAGTAAACGTCAATTCAGCCGTATTGTAATCGATCACATAATCGTGTTCTTGGCCTCGTGTAAGTAATTGCCCGTCAATATAAACCCGTTCCGTTCCGGCAATGACGATGATGAACGATTCATTTTCCGCTCCGCGAAGGCGATATGGCCCTTGGTTACCTTCAACTCCCTGAACGATCTGCCTGTTGAATTTTCCGCGCGAAAGTGCTCCGCTACCTTTCACTTCCAAAAACCCAGGATGTTCGTCCGTTACCTTTTTCTTAATGATCGGAAACCGATGTTTGATGCTCAAACCCTGCGCCCTTTTTAGGAAGGTCATGAAGTAGCTGTTGGCTTGCTGAATCCGGAAATCGCCTGCGGTAAGTTCCGTTTCATCCGTAAAAATTTGAATATAGATCTGATCGAAATCCTGCAATTGTTGGGTGTTCCCTTCTGGCTGAAAAGGAATGTTATTGTCAGTGATGGAAGCGCGGATACCGATCTTTTGCGTCAACTGACCAGAAAGGTTCAGGTTCAAACTCGAACTCACGCCCAGATCCTGGTTGTTTCCGATAGTAATGCCTCGCGAAATAGAACCACTCTTGCTCAAAGTTCCCAGATCGAACAACTGATCGGCCGTTCCCGGTTTTACCGTGTAGCTGAACGGATTCTGCGGCACATCTCGAATGTCTCTGATCAGCGATGGGTCTTTATTGAAAGTTCTTTCAGAATAGAGCGAAGGAAAAACCCGATAACTAGCCACAACAGATGAACCGATCATCGATTCATCGAGCATCAATTTTCCAGAATACCATTCCAAATTGTACTTGGTCGAATCAATGGAAATCCCGTTTAAGGTCAGCTCGAAACTCGTTGGAACAATACTCAGCGTATCAAGCATGATCGTATCATTGGTCAGCTCGATGGTCCGATTGCGCAGGCTGCTAAGATTCTGACCCCAAACGGGTAGAATAAAAAGCATAGTCACTAATGTGAGTATAGGTCTTAACAATCGTATATGGCCAATAGGAACCGGCAATTGAACAAGTATAACGCAATAAATTCTGAGAAGTATGTGACGAGTGGTTTGCTCTTTATCTTATCCCACTACCGATCCGTTCGGCAATTTGTTTTCTGGACCAAGAAGTACCACATCGTCTGCTTCGGGAGTTGCTCCCAGAACCAGCACTTCACTTTTAAATCCTGCCACTTTCTTGGACGGAAAATTGAAAACAGCCACAATCTGTCGCCCAACCAATTCTTCCGCTGTGTAGCGCTTGGTTACCTGTGCGCTACTCTGTTTTGTGCCAAGCGTACCGAAATCTATCGTGAGTTTATAGGCCGGTTTTCTTGCTTCTGGGAAAGGCTCAACTGTAGTAATTGTTCCAACCCGCAGGTCAATTTTCTGAAAGTCTTCGAACGTGGCATTTTCCATGGAAGCAAAGATACTTCAAGCTTCATGCAAGGCATCTATGGTCTCTAGTTGACATAAGTCAAATTTCGTTCTCAAATTTCGCTTGTTCCCTATTACATTCGCAACGTATTGAAATATTCACCAATAGATATATGGCCTATTTAAGTCAAACGTTAAATGAAGCTGCCGAAGGAAAAACCTTTGCGCTGAAGTCTAAATACGCACTATTTCTTGTTGCAACTGGCGTGTTGCTCCTGCCTATTCCGTGGTTAGTAGTGGTCATCGCCCTCACCATGCTTTGGGTGGGCATCATTGGATGGACCTACAAAACCGCTCCAGCAAAATGGTTGACTGCCAAAACAGATGCGGCAACGCTTTGGTTGGCACGAAAGATCATGAAAGATGAGCGCGACAGCCCATACCTCTATTCCTATATCGGAATCGGAATTATTGCGCCAATTCTGTTCTTTGGTTCGTACTACATTCAGGTAACCTATTTAGGCGCCAACGAATCTTGGGGTTGGAAGAACTGGTTGGCGGCATTGGCTTACAACGTGCTCAATTACGGCCCGTATTTCGCATTTTTCTCGAAGGTAGCCACCATGATCCACAAGGAAGGACATACTCCGAAAGGCATGTTCAAGGGTGCTTTTGGCATTTTCAACAATTTTCACGGACACGTACTTTCCTTGCTTTACGGTCACGTTCCACAAGGTTACCCAATGGGGCACATGCGTATCCATCACAAGCATGATAATGCAGCCGATGATGTCACCTCCACCATCTTTTACGACCGTTCGCACGCAGCACGTTTCCTCATATATCTCTTCGAATTCTCGCTCTTTTGGACCGGGCTTTCCGTAGCCAATTACCATTACAAAAAAGGCAAAATGGAAGAGTTCCGAAAGATGGTTTACGGGATGATCGCTTTTTACGGATTCATGGCTTTGGTGATGTACATCAACTTCTGGTTTGGTGTGGCGTATCTTCTCATTCCGCACATGAGTTGCATTTTCCTCCTTGCAGCCATCAACTACACGTGGCACGCTTGGACTGATCCATCTGAACCGAAAAACATTTACAAAAACAGCATCACCGTACTTTCTGGTCAATACAACGTTTACAACGAGGATTATCACGTGGAGCATCACAAGCGTCCGCAAACGCATTGGACAGAATATCCGATCAATTATGCTAAGCACATTGAAGAATACAAGTCAAATCGTGCAGTCATTTTTCAGGACACGCAGGCATTTGAAGTCTTCTTTCTCATTCTGTTCAATGATTTTGAGAAGATGGCAGATAAGTTTGTTGACCTCAATGGAGACATGAGCCGTGATGAAATCATTGCGTTGCTTAAACACCGATTACAACCCGTTCATTGATTGGAAAGGATTTCTTTCGTTAATTAGCGGCTCAATTATGAACAGAACACACCATCACCATCATCTTACCTACTCGGAAAACCCGGAGTAAGCTGATGCATTGATGCCAATTAAAAGGATTTATCAAGCCCCATCGGAACTCCGATGGGGCTTTTTTGTTGAATGAACTGACATGGAAAAACTAAGAATAGCGATACAGAAAAACGGGCGGTTAAGCGAGAAGAGTCTCCAGCTTCTGGCAGACTGCGGCATCCGCGTGAATAACGGAGGCAAACTGAAGGCCGATGCTGCCAATTTCCCCTTGGAAGTACTTTTTCTACGTGATGATGATATTTCGCAATACGTGGAAGAAGGAGTGGCCGATGTAGGCATGTTGGGCGAGAACACGGTTCTTGAAAAAGACAAGAATGTGGAAATTGTGCGGCAATTGGGCTTTGCCAAATGCAGGCTTTCATTGGCCGTCTCTAAAGAGGTGAATTACACTGGAACCAATTGGTTTGAAGGAAAGAAAGTAGCCACGAGTTATCCGAAAATATTAGGCGACTACTTCAAAAATAAAGGCGTGAATGCCACCATTGAAGTCATCAGCGGAAGTGTGGAAATTGCCCCAGGAATCGGTTTGGCCGAAGGAATTTGCGACATCGTAAGTACAGGAAGTACGCTTTTGGCAAACGGACTGAAGGAAGTGGAGCAAGTATTGACGAGTCAAGCCGTGCTCATCGCCAATCCGAATCTATCTGAGGGAAAGAAGGCGCTTTTGGAAAGCATCATGTTCCGAATGAACGCGGTTCAGAAGGCATCAGAGAACAAATACATTCTCCTCAACGCACCGAATGCGAAGCTTAAAGAGATAACCGCAGTTCTTCCCGGCATGAAAAGCCCGACCATTTTGCCGTTGGCCGAAGAAGGTTGGAGCAGCCTCCATAGCGTGGTGAAGGAAGATGAATTCTGGGAAGTGATTGACAAACTGAAAGCCCTTGGCGCAGAGGGAATTCTTGTGTGTCCAATTGAAAAAATGATTCTGTGATGAAGGTATTCCGCAATCCAGCCCGAAGTGAGTGGGCCACTATTTCGCAGCGACCAAGCATCGATATGTCTGAGCTTCAACCAAAGGTGCAATCCGTTTTGGATGAAGTGAAAAACCGTGGAGATAAGGCTTTGCTGGAACTCACCGCCAAGTTCGATGGCGTTGAATTGAAATCATTGAAGATGGATATTCCAGAAGTGGTTGAACTCGATGAAAAGCTCAAATTTGCTATTGATGTAGCTTGGAATAATATCCACAAATTCCATTCAGCGCAGCAATCAATTCCTGAAAAAGTTGAAACTACCCAAGGCGTTTTCTGCTGGCGAAAAAGCATTGCCATCGAAAAAGTAGGGCTTTACATCCCGGGTGGAAGCGCGCCTTTGTTCTCCACTTTACTGATGCTCGGAATTCCAGCCATCATTGCAGGAAGCAAAGAAATTGTGGTCTGTACTCCTCCGAGAAAAGACGGTTCTGTTGACAGCGCCATTCTTTATGTGGCGCAAAAACTTGCTTTGAAACATATTTTTACCATTGGTGGTGCTCAGGCAATTGCCGCAATGGCTTCAGGCACCGAAACCATCCCCAAAGTGGACAAGATTTTTGGCCCTGGAAATCAGTATGTGACCATGGCGAAGCAACTGGTGAAGCAGCAAGGTGTGGCAATTGACATGCCTGCAGGACCAAGCGAAGTGCTGGTGATTGCTGATGAAAGTTGTGAACCTGCTTTTGTGGCTGCCGACCTGTTGAGTCAAGCTGAGCACGGACCGGATAGTCAAGTGGTGTTGGTAGTAATACAAAGTGAGAAAGTCGTTACTGAAATTCTTTCTGAAGTTGATGAACAATTGAATCTACTTCCACGAAAAGACATCGCAAAAATGGCATTGGGAAATAGTTCCGTGATTGTGGTGAATTCACCCGAAGAAGCGATGGCTTTCTCAAATCAATACGCTCCAGAACACTTGATTCTTGCAACAAAAAACGCGGATGAGTTGGCCGAGAAAGTGGTGAACGCTGGCAGCGTTTTCATCGGAAATTACAGCTGCGAAAGCGCGGGAGATTACGCCAGTGGAACGAATCACACATTGCCAACTAACGGTTATGCGCGCAGCTACAGTGGTGTTTCATTGGACAGCTTCGTGAAGAAAGTGACCTTCCAAAAATTGAGTGCCGAAGGCATTCAGAATATCGGTCCAGCGATTGAGACAATGGCTGCGGCAGAACAACTCGATGCGCACCGAAATGCCGTTTCAATCCGATTAAAGAAGTTGAACAATGGTTGATATTCAGAAATTGATTCGGCCAAATGTGCGGAATCTGAAACCGTACAGCAGTGCCCGCGATGAGTTCAAAGGCTCGGCTTCTGTGTGGTTGGATGCCAATGAAAACCCGAATGATAATGGCCTAAACCGTTACCCCGATCCATTACAGAAAAAGCTGAAAGCCCGTATTTCTGAACTAAAGAACATTTCAGCGGAAAACATCTTTCTTGGCAATGGAAGCGATGAAGCAATCGACCTGCTTTTTCGTGGGTTTTGTGAACCCGGAAATGACAAAGCATTGATCTGTTCGCCAACCTATGGCATGTATCAAGTGAGTGCCGACATCAACGATGTGGAGGTGATTGATGTGCTGCTAACTTCCGATTGGCAGCTAAACATGGAAGGCATCCAAAAGCATTTTAGTGATTCGAATCTGAAACTCATTTTCATCTGTTCACCCAACAATCCAACGGGAAACAGCATGAACAGGGAAGATGTGCTTGCACTCATTTCCGCATTCAATGGCTTGGTGGTGATCGATGAGGCCTACATCGATTTTTCCAAGGAAGAATCGTTCACAAAGGAATTGGGGAGCTTCAACAACCTAGTGATTCTCCAAACCCTCAGCAAAGCGTGGGGTTTGGCGGGCATCCGATTGGGAATGGCGTTGGCAAACACGGAAGTAATTGACGTCCTGAACCGAATCAAACCACCTTATAACGTCAATCAACTCACGCAGGAGGTTGCCTTGAAAGAATTGGCTGATGAGGCAAGTTTTAAGAACGAAGTTGAAGCGATTCTTGCAGAAAGAACGCGCTTGACAAAAGAGCTTTCACGATTGAAAAACGTGCTGCATATCTATCCTTCCGATGCCAATTTCCTGTTAGTGAAATTCACCGAACCAAAGGCGGTTTATGATGCATTGACAGAGAAACGAATTGTTGTTCGTGACCGTTCCAAAGTTGCTGAAGGCTGTCTGCGAATTACGGTGGGAACAAGCGAAGAGAACTCCCAGTTGATCAACGAATTGATGAAATTACAATCATGAAAAAGGTCTTATTTATTGATAGGGACGGAACAATCATCAAGGAGCCCACTGACGAGCAGATTGATAGCTTCGAGAAGTTGGAGTTCTATCCTGGGGCAATTTCAAATCTATCGCGAATTGCGAAGGAGTTGGATTACGAATTGGTTATGGTCACCAATCAAGATGGATTGGGAACCGATTCCTTTCCTGAAGATACCTTTTGGCCTGTTCATAATTTGATGATGCAAACCCTGGAAGGCGAAGGAATTCGTTTTTCGGAAGTATTGATTGACCGTAGTTTTCCTGCTGATCATGCACCCACTCGAAAGCCTCGAACGGGATTGCTGACACACTTCATCAAAGGCAATTACGACCTAAAGAATTCGTTCGTAATCGGGGACCGAAAAACAGATATTGAATTGGCCGAGAACCTTGGAGCGCAGGCTATTTTCATTTCTTCTGAGAAAATTGATTGTGCACTTTTCACTACTTCTTGGGACGAGGTCTATCGCTTTCTGAAGTCGCAACCAAGATTGGGCTCCGTTCATCGAAAAACGTCAGAAACGGACATAAAAATTGAGTTGAATCTAGATGGTTCTGGAAAATCAAGCATGGAAACAGGGCTCGGATTCTTTGATCATATGTTGGAGCAACTGGCGAAGCACGGAAATATGGATCTGTCGGTGAAAGTTGCTGGTGATTTGCACATTGACGAGCATCACACGATTGAAGATGTGGCGCTGGCTTTGGGTGAAGCTTTTGACCAAGCCCTCGGTTCGCGAAAAGGTATTCAGCGCTATGGTTTTCTGCTTCCAATGGATGATTGTCTCGCACAGGTCGCCATCGATTTTGGCGGTCGACCGTGGTGTGTTTGGGAAGCCGATTTTAAACGTGAGAAAATCGGAGAAATGCCAACCGAAATGTTCTCGCATTTCTTCAAATCGTTCTCAGATAAAGCGCGTTGCAACCTCAACATCAAAGCCGAAGGACAGAACGAACATCATAAGATTGAGGCGATTTACAAGGCTTGGGCACGTGCCATTAGAATGGCGGTTTCTCAAACTGAAGACGGAGCAATGCCATCTACAAAAGGAGTTTTATGATCGCTATTGTCAAATACAACGCAGGCAACATCCGTTCGGTGTCGAACTCGCTGCATCGATTAGGTGTAGATGCAATCGTTACCGATGATCCAACATTGCTTCGCGAAGCGGGTAAAGTGATTTTTCCTGGTGTTGGTGAGGCCAGTTCGGCCATGAAATACCTACGCGAAAGAGGCTTGGATGAAGTGCTGAAAAACCTGCATCAACCGTTTCTCGGAATTTGTCTAGGGTTGCAATTGATGTGCAAACATTCAGAAGAAGGTGATACCGAATGCCTTGGCATTTTCAGCGAGAACGTCAAGAGGTTTCCTGCTTCAAAAGAGAAAGTGCCCCATATGGGTTGGAATAATTGTGCTGAATTGAAAGTTCCACTTTTCGAGAAAATTTCAACTGAAGACGATTTCTATTTCGTGCACAGTTATTATGCGGAATTAAGCTCGCAGACCACCGCGCAGTGCGATTACATTCTGCCGTTTTCGGCTGCTTTGCAAAAGGATAATTTCCACGCTGTTCAATTCCATCCTGAGAAGTCGGCCGATGTCGGGCAGCAACTCATCAAGAACTTTCTGATGCTATGAGAATCATTCCTGCCATTGATATCATTGACGGAAAGTGCGTGCGGCTTTCGCAAGGTGATTACGCTCAGAAAACCGAGTACAACGAAAATCCGCTGGAAGTCGCCAAGCAGTTTGAAGCTGCAGGATTAGAATATTTGCATCTGGTTGATCTGGATGGCGCGAAAGCCAAGAAAGTGGTCAACTGGAAAGTGCTGGAAACAATCACTTCTCAAACCAATCTGAACGTGGATTTTGGTGGAGGTTTGCGCACAAGGGAAGACGTTGAAACGGTATTCGACTGCGGAGCGAAACAGATCACGGCTGGAAGTATTGCTGTGAACGACCGTGAAACAGTTTTGGGTTGGATTTCCGAGTTCGGAGCGGAGAAAATTATTCTTGGAGCCGATGCCAAAAACGGTCGCATTGCAACACATGGTTGGTTGGATGATTCGGGTTTGGACGCTATCGAATTCATCGCTGCTTATCAGCAAGAAGGAATTGAATATGTGGTCTGTACTGATATCGCCAAAGATGGCATGCTCGAAGGGCCGTCCATTGAGCTATACATGCAGATTCTGAAGAAGAATGCTGGCTTGAAATTGATTGCTAGCGGTGGTGTTTCTTCGCTTGAAGACCTCATCAAGTTGAAGGAGATTGGTTGTGAAGCTGCAATTGTAGGTAAGGCGATTTATGAAGGAAGAATTCAGATTTTAGATTTACGATTTTACAAGTACGATTAGTGATTTTAAATCTTGGAAGTACGTTTTTAGATTGACCATGAATTCAAATACGCTGAAGGACCGAACTAAGCAGTTTTCGATTGATACTGCCAAGTATTTGTACAAATTACCGAAGGACGCTACCTTTTTGGCTTATCATAGGCAACTGGTGAGATGTTCGAGTTCGGTCGGTGCCAATTATCGGGCTGCCTGTAGAGCAAAATCTGACAGGGATTTCTTGAATAAGCTGAAAATTGTTGAGGAAGAATGCGATGAAAGCATGTTCTTTCTCGAACTCATCAACGAACTAACTGACGTTGAAAACGAAACAAACATGCGGCTTCAAATGGAAGCAAATGAATTGCTATCAATCATTGTAGCCTCAATCAATACCGTAAGAAAACGTCTGAACTCTTCGAGTAACTCCAAAACTTAAAATCAAGGGCCCATTCTAAAATCGTATTTCTAAAATCTAAAATCCTTGTTAAAGAAACGCATCATTCCTTGCCTCGACATCAAAGATGGCCGCACCGTGAAAGGTGTCAATTTCGTGGATATCCGCGATGCGGGTGATCCTGTGGAATTGGCTAAGGTCTATGTTCAGCAAGGAGCCGATGAATTGGTATTTCTCGACATCACAGCCACAGTTGAAGGCCGCAAAACCTTCGCAGAACTGGTCGGACATATTGCGAAAGAGATCAACATTCCATTCACCGTTGGTGGTGGAATCAGTTCCATTTCTGACGTGGAGAAATTATTGGCGGCTGGTGCAGATAAAGTGAGTATCAACTCATCGGCCGTCAAACGACCAGAACTCATTTCAGAACTCGCACAGCAGTTCGGAAACCAATGTGTAGTGGTGGCAATCGATGCTGGAAAAGTAGATGGCAAATGGCGTGTTTTCACGCATGGCGGAAGAACCGCAACCGATTTGGATGTGTTTGAATGGGCGAAAGAAGCGGAACAGCGCGGTGCTGGCGAATTGCTGGTCACCTCGATGGAAAATGATGGAACGAAAAGCGGTTTCGCCATCGAACTATTGAAGGAATTGAATGCTATTACCACTATTCCGATCATCGCATCGGGCGGAGCTGGAAACGCAGAGCATTTTGCAGAAGTTTTTGAACAAACAGGCGTAGATGCCGCGTTGGCCGCAAGTATTTTTCACTTTGGAGAAGTGCCGATTCCGCAACTCAAAAACGAATTAAGAACAAAAGGAATTCCCGTAAGATGAAGGTAGATTTTAGCAAAGGTGATGGATTGGTTCCCGCCATCATTCAGCATTACGCCACCAAAACGGTGCTGATGTTGGGTTACATGAACGAAGAAGCGCTTGCCAAAACACAAGAGTTGGGAAAGGTGACTTTCTATTCGCGCAGCAAGAACCGATTGTGGACGAAAGGCGAAGAATCGGGCAATTTCCTTCTGTTGAAATCGATGGAGGTTGACTGCGACAACGACACACTGCTCATTCAAGCAGATCCGATTGGTCCGACTTGCCATAACGGAACGGACACATGTTTTGGAAATGCCAATGCAAGTGGTTTTGTCCATCAATTGCAGCGAATTATCGAGGGTCGAAAAGCCAATCCATCCGAGAAATCCTACACAACTTCTTTGTTCGAAAAAGGCATCAATAAGATTGCGCAGAAAGTGGGCGAAGAAGCGATTGAAACCGTGATTGAAGCGAAAGACGATAACGATGAGCTGTTCCTGAACGAATCTGCCGACCTGCTCTTTCATTATTTGGTTTTGCTAACAGCAAAAGGCAAATCGTTAGAAGATGTGGAAGCGGTTTTGAAAGCGAGACATCAAGCCTGAAATTGTACTTTCGGAGTAAACCATCCTTGATATGAAAACTGCTTTCGTTACAGGTGCCACAGGCTTTCTCGGCATCAATCTGGTTCAACAACTTTTAGCTGACGGTTGGCAAGTCACAGCTCTACATCGCAAAACTTCTGATCTTACTTATCTGAATCGGTTTGATGTGACCTTGGTTGAAGGCGCGATTACCGATTGGGAATCGTTGATGAAGGTTATGCCGGATTCGCCAGATGCAGTTTTTCATGTAGCGGCTAATACTTCCATGTGGTCGAAATGGAACGACCAACAGTTTCAAGACAATGTGATCGGCACTCGGAATATGGTGGAGATTGCGTTGCAGAAAAAGGCCAAACGATTCATTCATACTTCGTCCATTTCGGCTTGGGGGCATCATGATCATGAGATGGATGAAACCGAGCAATCGAATGCCATAAACAGTCCGGTGAATTACAACAAGACCAAGTATTTGGCGGAGTTGGAAGTTGATAAGGCGATTGCCAATGGATTGGATGCCGTGCTGGTTAATCCGTGCGACATTATGGGTCCGTACGATTCGCACAATTGGGCACAGGTAATTCAGGCGGTTTACAACAATGACGTGCCAGGAATTCCGCCCGGAAATGCAGTCATCTGCCACGTGTGCGACATTGCGCGTGCGCATATTTCGGCCTACGAAAAAGGAAGAACTGGTGAACGGTATTTGCTTGGCGGTCAGGATGTGACGCTCAAGGAGATTTTCAATACGATAGAGCGATTCATGGATAAGAAGGAATCGCAATTTGTGATGCCTAAGTGGGTGATGAAAGCTGTGATTCCGTTCTACACGCTTCAGTCAAAACTGAATGGAAAAGAACCGATTCTTACTCCAGAGAAGTTCATTGAATTGACCGTTCCAAAGCATGTGCGTTCGGGAAAGGCAATTTCGGAACTGAACTACAGCATGTCGTCTTTAGAAGACTCGATACGCGATTCGTATGAATGGTTGAAGCAGGAAAACCTGCTGGCCCGATAACTGAAGCTTGCTACTTGAGCGCGTTAAGGATGGAAGCGACATCCTTTTTTCATTCACTTGCATTTCGAGGCCCTCAGTGACCGTTATGAAAAAAGATATAGCGGACAGCCTGACCCCGATTTTCTTCGGGGGAACGCCCAAATGGAAATTAACATGTTGGTGTTGAATACGAACAGGTTTTGTTCCAGCGAGCCGAAGGTGCTGGGGTAACTTTGAACGAATCTAAGCTCATATTCATGTACACGCTATCCAAAAGACTTTTGATCATCTTCCTTCCTGCCATTTTGCTGACTTCGTGTGTGGCAGAAAGACGGTTTCAGGATGAGGTTTCTGCCAGAGCCAAGGCGGAGGAAGAGCGCGCAAGGCTTAAATCTGAGAATATTGACCTGAATGCGATGAATGCTGACCTTACAGATCGGATGAAAGACTACGATCGGCAGTTGGTGCATTTAAGAAAAGACACTGCGGTGATGTCGACATCGTTGAATCGAATGACGATTAACTACGATAAGTTGAACCAAACGTACGAGAAGCTTCTGGACCAAATGGGCAAGCTGCGCGAAGGAAATGCGGAGGATACCAAGCGACTAACGCGCGAATTGCAGGATGCGCGTAAAGACATTCAGGTGGGCGAAGATGAACTGCGCGAATTGGAATTGACACTTGCCAAGAAGGAAGGTAATTTGGATGTTGTGGGAGCAGAACTGGAAAGATCTAAAGCGGAATTGGAGGATAAGCGATTGCAGTTGATGGCGCGTTCTAAGCGGATAAATGAACTGGAAGGCGTGTTGGCCAGAAAGGATAGTGCTGTGGTAGCTTTGAAGAATAATATTGCGAATGCATTGCTTGGTTTTGCCGATCAGGGATTGACGGTTGAGCAGAAGAACGGAAAGGTTTACGTTTCGTTGGAAGAGCAGTTGTTGTTCAAGTCTGGAAGTTGGGTTGTTGATAGCAAAGGAAAAGAGGCGCTCATCAAACTTGGTAAAGTGCTGCAAACGCAACCGGAAGTGGGGATTTTGGTTGAAGGACACACGGATAATGTTCCTTACGGAGGAAACGGAAACGTGGCCGACAACTGGGATCTTTCTGCAAAACGCGCTACTTCGATTGTCAAACTGCTGATGGAGAACAGCTCCATCAACCCAACGCAATTGACCGCAGCCGGCCGATCGGAATACTTGCCGCTTGATTCTGCTGATACAAAAGAGGCTCGTGCTAAGAATCGTAGAACAGAGATCATTATCACGCCAAAATTGAACGAGTTGTTCAAGATTTTGGAGGGAAACTGATACTAAACGTCATTTCCAGCGATGACCACGTTGAGATATACAATCTTGCTTTTGTTGGCATCGAACGTGGTTTTTGGCCAATTTCAAAAGAAAGACATCGCGCTTACTCCGCCACTTGGATGGAACACGTGGAACACTTTCCATTGTGATGTGAACGAGAAACTGATCATGGGTGCGGCTGATGCCATGGTCAGCTCAGGCATGAAAGATGCGGGATATGAATATGTGGTGATTGATGATTGCTGGCAGATTGGCCGCGACTCTACCGGAAAGATCATTGCAGATCCAGAACGATTTCCTTCGGGAATCAAAGCTTTGGCCGATTATGTCCATTCTAAAGGATTGAAATTCGGAATTTACTCGGATGCGGGAACCATGACATGCGCCAAACGCCCAGGTAGTCTTGGATATGAGAAAATGGACGCGCAGACCTACAGTGATTGGGGCGTTGATTATCTGAAATTCGATTGGTGTCATACACGAAAATTGAAACCAAGCGAAACCTATCCCATCATGGGGAAAGAACTTTCATTGGTTGATCGGGACATCGTTTTCTCCATCTGCAATTGGGGCGTTGATGATCCTTGGCTTTGGGCAGGCGAATCGGGACATCTATGGCGAACAACAGGCGACATAACCCCGCATTTCAGTGGGTTTAAGATTCCCTTCTTTCAAACCGTTGTTTCCATCATCGACCGCCAAGCAAAGCTTTATCCTTACGCTAAACCTGGAGCATGGAATGATCCTGACATGATGGAAGTAGGCAACGGACTGAGCCAACGCGAGGATCGCGCTCATTTCAGCATGTGGTGCATGATGGCCGCTCCGCTCATGGCCGGAAATGACATAAGAACAATGTCGGCAGAAGTGACAGAAATCTTGACCAACAGGGAAATGATCGCTATTGATCAAGACCTGTTGGGAAAGCAAGGCCAACGCATCATTGATAATGGAAATCACGAGGTCTGGGTGAAGGAATTATCAGATGGCGGAAAAGCCATTTGCTTCTTCAATCGTTCCAAGAAACCATGGACTATCTCGCCAAATTGGAACATGCTCGGAATTGATGCAACCAAAGAACTGAGAGACGTTTGGAAGCATGCTGATGTTGGCGCGGCTGGTTCAATTTCTTCAATCACTATTGAGGGACATGACGTGGTGGTCTATCGCGTCAAGTAGTCCGTTTAATTCAAAACTTTAGAGCAGATTTTTATTGCGAAAGGAGATTACCCCTCTGCTAACCCGTTATTCTCAGGGTTTTCAAAATGCTTCTTATCCGAACCTGTGATGATGGCGTTGATTTTCACATTAACCATTCGTTGTGCCCAGATCATAAATTTCCTGGATGCCCTTCAGTCTCTCCTCAAAATCGATATTCAGATCTATCAGATTCCCCGTTTTCACATCGAAAACCCAGCCGTGTACATGAGGGTAGCCAGTGGTCAGATATGCTTTCTGTACCACAGCTGTTTTGATCACATTCATGCATTGCTCATATACGTTCAATTCCACCAGTCGATTGTATTTTCCGTTCTCATCTGCAATGCAATTGAGCTCATTCTTATGCAGCCGATATACATCTCGGATATTTCGCAGCCAAGGATTCAAGATTCCTAGATCCGCAGCTTGCATAGCTGCTTTTACACCACCACAGAAATAGTGTCCGCAGACGACCACATGCTTCACTTTGAGGTGGGCTACAGCATATTCAATCACCGAAGCAGAACTGCCATCGTTATTGGGAACCAAATTGGCCACGTTTCGGTGGACAAACATCTGTCCGGGTTCCACACCGGTCATCTCTTCAGCTGTTACGCGACTATCGCTGCAACCGATATAAAGAATATCGGGGTTTTGGCCTTCGGAGAGATGTTCAAAAAAGTCAGCGTTATTGGCTTTTTTCTCAGCAACCCATTTCTGGTTGTTCTTGAATACGTCTTCGTAAAGGCTCATTAAAATATGATATTTAGATGGTTATTACTTCAATGGTTCCCACCAGCAAGTGGATGGTTCGCTTTCAAATATGGTTATTTCCCCAATTTGTGGAGTAGAAATATTCTGATTTTTGGCTTCCGCTTCACGCGTAAACCGCTCAATACTTTCTTTCCAAGGATGAAGCGCCAACGCAAAACCTGCCCAATGAACAGGAATGGCCACGTTCACTTTGGCATCATTTGCGGCCTGTACCGCTTCTTCGGGATACATGTGAATGGCGTGCCACAGTTCGTTGTACTGGCCGTTTTCCATAAAACCCCAATCGAACGGGCCGTATTTCACACCCACTTCTTTGAAATGGTGCTGATAACCGCCATCGCCACTCCAATAAACCCGATGCTTTTCAGCGATGAAAACCCAACCGCCCCAAAGCGACTGAGCACGGTCGAATGGGCCACGGCCTGAGAAATGTCGCGATGGCGTATAAGCGATCTTGATGCCTTCAAATTCCATTTCCTGCCACCAATCGAATTCGGTGATCTGATCTGATGGAATTTTCCATCGTTCCAGGTGGCGGCCAATTCCCAATCCAACAAACCACTTATCGACTTTCGGCATCAGTTTCCGAACGCTTTTAAGATCGATGTGGTCGTAATGATCGTGCGTAAAAAGCACTGCGTCAATCTTCGGAAGCTGATCAATCACATCAATTGAATTTTCCGAAAACCGTTTAGTTTTGATCGGTGCTATGGGTGAAGCATCCGACCCCAACATCGGGTCGATGAGAAGGTTTTTTCCATTCAGTTGGAGCAACAGCACAGAATGTCCATACCAGATGAATTTTGGTTTCTCCGGTTCAGCATTCCACTTCGTTTCATCAAACGGAATAATTGGAATTGGTTTTTCTGGCATCCGCAGCTGCCTGTCTTTGAATTGCGCCCGAATCAGACCTGGCATCGTTTTCAGATTTACGTCCATCGTGGTTTCGGTGAGGTTTTCAAAAATCGTTCCCTTCCAATTTTTGGAGTGTGCGTACTTCTGTTTGTGTCTTTTCCTCAATCTTCCACCAAACTGCGGACTGAACAGCAAAAGCACCAATAAGATTGGCGAGAATTTAAGAAGCGCTATTACAATTGAGAACATTGATCCGGACGGTTGAAGAACTTAATCCGTATTAATGCGGGAACCAACAAATTGTTCCAGCTTCTTATTTGATGAAGGCGAACTTCTTTCCTTGATATCGTTCCAATTTCACCAACTTGTGGAAATTGGTCAGCATTCTGAAGGGACTTTCTTCAATGACAGAATTGGCGACCCAAGCTGGAATGCTGCCTCCAGGATCACCCAAATAGTAGTATTCCAAAGAAGTATGGGTAGCATCAATTCGTTTGAATTTCCAAGTGCCTGTGCCTTTGTTCAAACGAACAATTCCAGATTGCTCGGGATAAGCACCGGGAACCATTTTAGCTTCAATCGTCACAGTTTTTTCAGCTGCATTGTATGAATATTCAAGGCCAAAGGCTCCATCGCGATCCGTAACTGGCCATGGAGCTTTGAGCTGTAGATAATGCGTTTGCGAAGATTCGTCTTGTTTCACCTTCACCACTTTTTCGCAGTCTGGGAAAAGTTCGTTCAAATGGTCAATATCGCGCAGCACAGCAATGCAGGTTTCTAATGGTGCACTAAAAACCGTTTCTGCTCTAACTGCTTTTAGGGAATAACCTTCCTCATGGCGCGTAAAGAGTTTGATTCCATCTTTGTCCTTCTTCAATTCCCAAGTTGAATCGTGCAACGGAAGAATAGCAATCAGCAGAAGGATGGATAAGGATTTCATGGGGTTGAAATGAACTGTTCTATTTGTACTGGAAAGTTAGCGTATTCCAACGCATGAATTTTGGCCGCTATTGTGTCTGCTGTATCTTTTTTTTCTACCGCACAGGTTGCTTGAAAAAGCACGCGTCCTTTGTCGTATTCCTCATTCACCAAATGAATGGTGATGCCCGTTTCTGTTTCTCCCGCTTCCTTCACAGCCCTGTGCACGTTCATGCCGTACATTCCTTTTCCACCGAATTTGGGCAACAATGCTGGATGCACATTGATCATTTTATCTGAGTACGCTCTGATCAGATATTCAGGTACGAGCCACATGAATCCTGCAAGTACAACGAAGTCAATCTTTCGTGCTTGAAGTTCCTCTAAAACCTTGTTGCTTTCGTAAAATTCACCCCGATTGAAAGTGAAGGTTTCAACTCCTGCCTTCGCTGCTTTTCCGAGAACAGGCGCATCTTTTTTATTTGAAAGCACAAGGGACACCGCGATGCTCGGATGTCCCTTGAAATGGTGCATGATGCGTTCGGCATTAGTGCCTGAACCTGATGCGAATATGGCAATACGTTGCATGCCGCAAAAGTAACGAAGGGCTTAATGCGAATCCTTCTTGCAGCAACTATGTAAATTCTCGTAAGCTTCTTTGGTTGCTTTGCTTTCATCCGCATCGTATCCAACTTCGTTGATTGCCACTCGGATGTCGTCAATCGTTGTCTTGTTGGTTTTATAACTGACAGTGACGATTGCCGTTTTTACATCCAAATCGGCTGCTGTTACGCCTTTGGTAAAGGCCAGTTGCTTTTCGATTGTTTCCTTGCACATATCACAAACTGCAGATGTTTGGATTTCTACTGTTTCGATACTTTTCTGAGCATGCGCCACGCTGAAAGAAAGCGTGAGAATGATTCCAATAAGTATGTTTTTCATGTCGATTTATTTAAGTCTATAACGTAATCCGAGATAAGGGTTGATTCCCATTGAACTGCCCCAAACCAACGATGCATCAAAGAACGAACCATAAGGATCATCTGCGGCAATAATGGGATTTTTCTGACGGAAATTGGTCAAGTTTTCTGCACCAACATACAGGTCGAACCACTTGAAACGCTTGGTTACTTGCAAATTGAGGATTGGATACCAAGGCGATTTTTCCTCCAATCGGTATTGTTCCGGATTTGATGCCGTTGAAGGAATCCTCGCTGGACCATTCACCGTGGCGTTGAGGTCAAATTGCCACTTGTTGAAGTTGGTGGCGTAGCTCAACGTGGTCAGGAATTTATGCTGTTTGGTCAGCATTCTGCGTTGCAACTGTCCATCGGTATTCGTCCACACGTCATTCCATTTATAGGCCACTTTTATTTCAAATCGTTTGATCGGTTCATAAGTAACATCTGCCTGCAAAGCGTTTGAGTAAGAGCGGCCTTTCAGATTATAAACATTGACCGTTTGCGCTCCGGCATCTAGGTCAAGAATTACTTGGTTCTCAAAATCGGTTCGATAGAAACTGGCGTAAACCGAAGCAGGACGCCCAAGAATTTTGAACTGATGGGAGGCACTAAATCCGTAATTCCAAGAAATTTCAGGATTCAGATTTTCAAGAATGTTCACCTTGCGAGAACTCGCCATTAGCGTGCTGCTTTCAGCAAAAACGTTGGTTGTTCGATAGCCTCTTCCGCCCGTCAAACGCAACACGGTTTTGTCTGTTGGATTGTATTTCAGATGAAGTCTTGGCGTGTAGAACCAACCGTATTTCGAGTTGTAATCCGTTCTAAAACCGGCAACTGCTGAGAATTTTTCCTTTACACGGAACGTGTATTCTGCATAAATCCCTGGCACAATTTCTTCACGTCCGAAGGTGCTGTCATTGAAAGCTTCAGCATAGTTATCATAGTTGAACGAGGCTCCAGATTTCACACTGTGTTTGTCAGACTTCCAGCCCTTCAAGAAAATTAAATTGGCATTAGCCGTTTTCTGAACACCGTCATAGGATTTGAGTCCGAAATAGGAATGCTGGTCATGGTAACGCCAATTGGTTATAATAGCAACGCTCATGTCATTCACAGTCGGAACCGAATAACCTGTTTTTGTGTGAATATTTGCTAAGCGATTTGTGATCTGAATACCGTAGGGAAGTGAAGTTTCAATGCCGTTTGCTGGTCGGAAACCGACCTGTCCGCCAATTTTATTATCGTACAATCCATGGATGACAATTTGTCCCTCTACATGTTTGCCCGAAAACTTCCAGCGATTAAGCAGGTTATATTGTTGCGAACGTGGAATATCAAGAAAACCGTCTTTGTTCATGTCGTTTTCGCGCAAAACCGTGCTTGCATGTGCGTTGATGTTCATGCCAACTTTCTCGTTGAAAACGTATCCAGATTGGACGTTTGCCTCTAGCCTTCCACCTACGTTTCCGTACACATTCACAAATAGTTTTTCGGCCTGATCGGGTTTGAAATATTCGAGATTGATCTGTCCGACCATGCTTTCATATCCGTTAGAAACGGAGCCTGGACCTTTGATGATCTGAATGCTTTCAATCCACGTTCCGGGAATAAAACCCATCCCGTAGTTGGATGAAAGTCCGCGAATCAGCGGAACATTTTCGGCCTGAATCTGTGTGTAAACGCCATCCAATCCAAGCATCTGAATTTTTCGTGCGCCAGAAACCGCATCCGAAAAAACAACATCTACCGAAGCGTTCGTTTCGAAGCTTTCGCTAAGGTTGCAGCAGGCGGCTTTGCCCAATTCGTGACTATTGATGCTTTCGGCTATAACAGGATCAAGCAGTTTGAAACTACTTCCGGCCTGTCGTTCTGTTACCGTCACCTCGCTCAACTGAACGGATTGTTGCAGATGGATTTCAATCTCCTTTTTGGCGTTTTTCACCAAGATGGTATCGGATTGATATCCTACAAAACTGACCACCAATTTTGCTGGAAGCGCTTTCGGGTTTTCAATCGTGAATTCGCCATTGACATCGGTTGCCGTACCAATGGTGGTGCCCAACCAAAATACGCTGGCTCCGATTAGCGGACTATGTCCATTTTCGCCCTCTTCGTGGACGTGTCCGTTCATGGATTGCCCGCGGACATTTACTATGATGAGCGCTTGCATTGCTGCAAGCAGTATGATTTTTTTCATAATTACAGTTTTGATGACTACTAAAAAGCGCGCTCCAAGTGTGTCGGAGCAATCAAAACTGTGGTATCAGATCAGGTAGGTTTCCAGAAGAATATGCCGTTCTATAGACGGTAAGATGTCTGTTTCTTCAAAGAGGCGAAAACAGAAGTTTTCAGCACAATTCAGGTCGGCAAAAACCTGATGCAACGGCACAAAACGGAATGCCGAGGCAAATGTCTTTGAACTTGTTTCAGTCGCGGTGGCTGGAACATCTTCTTTGAAATAGAAGGATTCGTAATCGCAACAGGTTCTTTTTACCGCGTCTTCATCCGCTCGTTCGCAACTATCAGAACAACTATCAATCGTTTGATTGATGGCCAATTTATGTTCACCACTCATCCCGCAGACCATGTGGTCAACGTAAAATCCCATGCTGCTCAATAGAATGAGCAACGACAAGATGAATGATGATATGGCTTTCAGCACTTTCACGTTACAAAGGTACGAAACTCAAACTCCAAGGTTCGTTCTGAATAGTTTAACGGCAATTGCCAGTAATATTATTCCGAACACTTTTCTCAGCACATTTATGCCGCCCGTGCCTAGGAAACGCTCAATGTGCCGAGTTGTTTTGAGAACCAGATAGACCAGCCCGATATTGATAACGATGGCCACAAGAATATTGATGACCTGATATTCTGCGCGCAGTGAAAGTAGCGTTGTAAGTGTACCGGCCCCAGCAATGAGCGGAAAAGCCAATGGTACCACAGAAGCGGTTGAAGGGCTTTCATCTTCCTTATATAATTGGATACCCAGAATCATTTCCAACGCGATAAAGAAGATAACAAGCGAACCAGCAATGGCGAAATCGCTTACTCCAATACCTATCAGGTTCAACATGCTTTTTCCTACAAATAGGAAAACAATCATCAGTACAAGTGCTACGATAGTGGCCAAACCAGAACGGATGTGGCCGTTTTTCTGCCGAAGTTGAATAATGATCGGCACGCTACCGACAATATCAATCACAGCAAAGAGAATCATGGTTGCGGTGACTATTTCTTTGAAATTCAATTGCATGATAATCTGTTTTGAATGGGCGCGCAAAAGTAGATTTCGCTCCGCGCCTCGCAACCCTTAAAACGTTAAAAGAACGTTAACCGAAAAGTTGCGCAAACACGTCATTCACCTTAGACACGGCAACGACTTCAATCGATTTTGTCTTCATCACGTTCGCATCCGCATTGCGCTTGGAGATGAAAATGCGCTTCATCCCCATTTTGGAAGCTTCTTCAATGCGCTGCTCAATTCTGTTCACGGGACGAATTTCTCCACTCAACCCAACTTCTGCAGCAAAACAGTTATCAGGTTGAATCGGTAGATCCGCGTTCGATGAAAGAATGGCGCAAATAACGCCCAGATCCAATGCTGGGTCGTCCACTTTCAAACCTCCAGTTATATTTAGGAAGACGTCTTTTGAGCCCAGATTGAAGCCACAACGCTTCTCCAACACGGCCAAAAGCATGTTCAATCTGCGCATGTCAAAGCCAGTACAAGATCGTTGAGGCGTTCCGTACACTGCTGAACTGACTAAGGCTTGCGATTCAATAAGCATCGGTCTTATTCCTTCCAGCGTGGCGGATATCGTTACTCCGCTCAATGGTTCATCACGATCTGGAACGAGAATGCGACTTGGGTCAGAAACTGCTTCCAATCCTGCTGATTTCATCTCATAAATACCCAATTCTGGTGTGGAACCAAAACGGTTTTTTACTGCTCTTACGATGCGATACAGGTGATGGCGATCCCCTTCAAACTGAAGCACCGTATCAACCATATGTTCCAAGATTTTTGGCCCCGCAATAGAACCATCTTTGGTGATGTGTCCGACCAGAATTACTGGCGTATCGGATTCTTTCGCGAACCTTAGAAACTCTCCAGTGCACTCTCGAATTTGCGAAACGCTTCCGGGAGTTGATTCAATCAATTCAGAATAAACCGTCTGAATAGAATCTACAATAATGACTTCTGGTTGTAGCTTTTTAATCTGTTTGAAAAGCTTGAAAGTGGAAGTTTCGGTGAGGATGTAGCATTCGGAATTTCGAATCCCGATGCGTTCCGCTCGCATTTTTATCTGTCCTTCGCTTTCCTCGCCAGATATGTAGAGGATCTTCTTTCCGGTCCATTGAAGCGCCAATTGAAGAAGTAACGTGGATTTCCCGATGCCAGGTTCACCACCTATTAGCGTAAGAGAACCAGGAACTAAACCGCCTCCAAGCACACGGTCAAATTCAGAATCAGGTGTTTTATAACGCGTTTCAGGATTGGCCTCAATCTCCGTAATAGAACGGATCTCATACTGTTTTCCGGCACTTCCGAGTTTTGGAGTGTCATTGGAGGATTTTGGAGAAACCACCTCTTCAACGTAGGTGTTCCATTCGCCACAAGAAGTGCATTTCCCTTCCCATTTGGGAGAAGAATGACCACAATTCTGACAGAAAAAATTGGTTTTGACTTTAGCCATGTAGGGCCAAAGATGGGGAATTAGTCGGCTTTACTGAATTCTCGGATAACGTAACTACCACCGCTTCCTTCCTGATCTGTGGTCGCCAAGCGCATCACGTCATTGTCAATCTTGTCAATCGTCCATTTACCGTTTGACACTTGAGAAATCACCTTCGGATTCATCGTTGATGGGGTTATGCCAGAGATTTCAACAACCGCATCAAGAAACTCAGAAGTCGTTTTGTATTGACCGCGACCACCAACTGTTGGTTGTGGTAGTGGACTGTTTGGGTCATAAACAAGAATGGTTAATTCCCCTCCCTCAAAATTCCAAATGTAATAATTTGGGTCGCTGATGTCGTTGATCCAAAACAACTGCCACCTACCTTCGAGTTTGCCAATATTGGTTTTGCTGCATGAATTAAAAGTCATGCTTACAGCGACAAACAATACAACGGAAAAGAAACGAGTAGCTCTCATTGGTCGAAAAAATCAGTTAGTAAATATAGGTACAAGTATCTAAAGTGTCGATTTTTCCGTGCGGCTATTGTATAGCGGCATGAAGATCAATGATGCGACTCCGAACGAAACGATCATAATGGTCTGAGCCACCCAAATAATCCATCCCATGGCGAATCCAGCCTCATATCCGATTCCGTAGAGTGCAAGTGTTTGAGCAACGGCAACTGGGTAAACTCCGATTCCGCCTTGGACGAGCACAATACTGAAACTGGCCATAACGAATGAGGCCAATACAGCCGAAATGGACCCTCCACTTGTTTCAGGTAATGCTAGGAATGGCATGTAATACATGGCCAAATACATAAGCCAAATAAAAATTGTGTGAGCTACGAACGGCCATTTTTTTTCCATTTTGGCGATGGACATTACGCCTTCAAACAAGCCTAGAATAAGAGCACGTATTTTAGAAATGTATGTGTTTTCAGATTTCGAAATGATGCGCCAGCCTATGACGGACGCAACAATGCCGCAAATAGCAAGAACTGCCAATTTGATGACAAGCTCAGAGATTGAGTTGGTCTTCATGAACTCTGCCATCAGATCGCTAAGTGCATCTTGCAACCGGGAAAGTTGTAGGACAACAACCGTTGCCACGATTATTAGCAGCACGATCATATCAGCAACTCGCTCAGCCACAACGGTACCAAACAGTTTCTCGAACGAGACTTTTTCATAACGAGCCACCATGACGCATCGCCAGACTTCTCCGAACCTAGGCAGCACAATATTGGCCACATAACCGATCATGACGCCAAAGAAATTGTTCAAGAATTTGGTCTTATACCCCAACGGCTCCATGGTGTATTTCCATCTGTAGGCTCGACTAAAATGGCTGAGGATTCCAAACGTGACGCTCAATCCAACCCAGAAGTAATTGGCGTTGGCGAAAGAATCAACAATCTGATCTATCTGCTCTTGCGAAAGTTGAGTGAACTGATACCAAATAACGTAAACCCCAATACTGAGAGGCACGATCACCTTAAGAACGTTGACTACCTTCTCCTTCAAAAAATCGAGGTTTATACGAGTCGGTTAGTTGCCGTATCTGGAAAAACCAAGTTCGGTTTGAACGTTTTCGCCTCTTCGAAATCCATCGTTCCATAACTAATTATGATGATGATGTCTCCGACAGCTACACGTCTGGCGGCAGGTCCGTTGAGGCAAATTCCTCCAGCATTCCGTTCACCGGTAATGACATAGGTTTCCAACCGTTCGCCATTGTTGATGTTCACGATCTGCACCTTTTCTCCTTCAATGATATTGGCTGCCTCCATTAAATTGGGGTCAATGGTTATGCTTCCAATGTAATTCAGGTCGGCTTCAGTGACCGTTACCCTATGAATCTTGCTCTTTAATACCTGTATGTGCATGGGCCGCAAAATTAGTTATTTCACTTGCATGTTATCAATGAGTCGAACACCTTCTATCCAAGCGGCAACGCAAGCCTGAATTTGGAGTGAATCGTTCGTGGCCTGAGCTAATGTTACAGGATCTACCAATTCAAGATATTCAAGTTCGAGCCCTTCACTTTCACTAAGCGATTTTCTTGCATCATACAACACTAGATCCAACGCTGAATCTTGTTCTGCAAAGTGAGATCTGATCTCTCTGAGACTCCGACTAATAGCTATCGCTCGCTCTTTTCCAGATTCGGAAAGTCGCACATTGCGCGAGCTCATTGCCAAACCTGACACTTCGCGCGTAGTTGGGCATCCAACGATTTTGGTCGCATAACCCAGTTTGTCTGACATGTATTTAACGATGGCCAATTGCTGGAAATCCTTTTCACCGAAGTAAGCTGAGTCGGGCATTACAATGTCAAAAAGACGTGTGACCACCTGCACCACTCCATTGAAATGCCCTGGTCTATTGGGACCTTCCATCATCAGGTCCAATCCATCCATCTCGTACGTTTTGGTTTCGTTTGTTGGATATATTTCCAACGCATTCGGAAAGAACATCACATCTGCCCCTACTTCGGAAAGTAATTTAAGGTCTGCTTCGAATGTTCGCGGGTAATTATCCAGATCTGAGGTCTCATTGAATTGTGTCGGATTCACAAACACGGATACCACCGTCACGTCATTGTTTTTTCTAGACTCGCGGACCAACGCCATGTGACCCTCGTGTAAAGCCCCCATGGTGGGAACAAACCCAACCGTTTCTCCAGCGACTTTCTTTTGCCGCGAAAAAGTTGACATTTCTGCCGCAGTGGTAATCACCAACGTGGTGGGATTTGACATTATTTGATGGCGCTAAAATGGAAGCTTGCAAATGTCTGAAAAATATCGTATAAGAGGATGCTAGACTTTCTGAAAGCCGCGTCATTACTTGCATTCAGCGCATTTTCTTTGTAAATTTGCACCCTATTTCACCAAAAAATAAAAACATGTCGCAAAAGGAGAGAGTGCTGTTCGTATCCCAAGAAGTTGTACCATATCTACCAGAAAGTCACATAGGAAAAATAGGAAGGCATCTTCCGCAAGGAACCCAAGAGAGGGGTCGGGAAATAAGAACATTCATGCCTCGTTTCGGCTGCATCAACGAACGAAGAAACCAATTGCACGAAGTGATTCGTCTTTCAGGAATGAATCTGATCATTGACGATACGGATCATCCATTGATCATCAAAGTTGCTTCCATTCAGCCTGCTAGAATGCAGGTTTACTTCATAGACAACGAAGAGTATTTTCAGCGAAAATTCTTCATGAATGGTAAAGACGGTAAGTTCTTTACTGATAATGATGAGCGCGCCATCTTTTTCTGTCGTGGTGTAATTGAAACGGTTAAGAAACTTGGATGGGCACCGAACGTTATTCACTGTCATGGTTGGATGACTGCTCTTTTACCATTTCTGATCAAAACTGTCTACAAAGACGACCCATTGTTCGAGAATTCTAAAATCGTTTACTCGGTTTATAATGATGCTTTTGAAGGATCGTTGGATGCTAGAATGGCTGAGAAAGTGAAATTCGACACGCTTACGGATGAAGACGTTACTGCCTTTGCAGATGCTACATATTTGGGTCTGACAAAAGCTGCTATCAAATATGCTGATGCGGTGATTATCGGAAACGAAGAACTTACACCTGAAGCGGCTGCTGCCATTACAGGAGCAGACAAGCCAATGCTTGGTTTCAAGGATGAAGACAATTATCTGGATGCGTATTCTGAGTTCTACACAGAAGTATTGGCAAATGAGTCAGTGCTAGCTGATTAATAGTTGTTTTCACAGTTTGCATAATAATCTTTGAAGCGGAGGGTTATACCCTCCGCTTACTTGTTTTATAGAATCATGGATCTTATCAGAAAGTACTTGCTATTGGGCCTGATGGCCATGGTAATGTTAAACGCGTGCAAGGAACCTGATGGTATTGGTCTTGAAGTGCTACCTGATGGGGAAAAAATGCCCATCGCATGGGACGAGACATTTTCCATTGAGGCTCGGACGGTATACTATGACTCTGTTCAGACATCTGGGTTGCAATCTGGGACTTATTTGATCGGTGATTTTGGCGATCCTATATTTGGGCGTGTAACATCAACGTTCTACGGGCAATTCCAATTACCAACTACGAATCCTGAATTCAGCTCACAGGCTGTGTGCGATTCCATTATTCTGAACCTCGTTTATCTTGGGGCATACGGAAGCATCGACAAATTGAAAGGAACAATGAGATTCGGTGTGTATGAACTTGCGCAGGATCTGTATGACACGCGTGATTCTACCTATTATTCAACCTCTGACATTACATTGGGAACGCAGCTGGCCGATGTAACTTTCCGTCCTGACCTGTACTCTGAAGTTCCAGCTGGTGCAGATACTCTGCCACCATCTCTACGGATTGCGCTAGACCGAGATCTTGGAGACAGAATTCTTCGCTCCACAAATTTGGCTTCTGACGATATTTTCTGGGAAGAATTTGAAGGTCTTTGCGTGAAGTCACTGGCATCAACCATGCCTGATGGTTTTGGTTCTATCTTGTATTTCAATATTGCTTCTACGAATTCTAGACTTGAAATGTACTACCATGATGAGGCTGACACCACGGAGATGATGTTTAATATCGTCAATCCGAATGGTATTCATACTCGTTTTCAACATGAGTTTCCAAGTGAAATTACCACTGCTGTAGCCGACAGTACCGTTGCTGGCGCCAATACGCTCTACATTCAGTCAATGGCGGGTCTTCGGATGAAACTTGACATTCCATACCTGACCGAATTGAATCAATTGGGCGCTGTGGCAATCAACAAGGCAGAGCTTGTAGTTCCGATTGATGAAAGTGTTATTACAGAATTCGGCTATCCTGAAAAGTTGAGCATTACCGGCATCGATTCAAGTGGAAATTCAACCATTCTAACTGATTTCTTCGAAGGAACCGATTACTACGGTGGAGTTTACGATTCCGAGAATAAGGAGTATGTATTCAATATAGCGCGATACGTTCAATATGTGCTCAATCATCCAGAAAAACCTAATTACGGCTTGTATGTGGTCAATTCTGGTAATGCCGTTAACGCTCGCAGAGGGGTTTTCAATGGTCCGAACCATCCCGATAAACCCCTAAAACTAAGAATGACTTACACCATTATAGAATAATGCCATGTGTGGAATTGTTGCTTACATCGGAAAACAGGAAGCGTACCCAATTCTTATAAAAGGCCTTAAACGGCTTGAATATCGTGGTTATGACAGTGCTGGTATCTGTCTGCTGAACACTCAGCTCAATGTCTACAAATGCAAAGGCAAAGTATCTGACCTGGAAAAATTTGCGTCCGGCATGGACATTTCGGGTTCGATCGGAATTGGTCATACCCGTTGGGCCACCCATGGAGAGCCAAATGATGTAAACGCCCATCCTCACTATTCCGGTAATGAGCGATTGGCCATCATTCATAATGGAATCATCGAGAATTATGACTCGTTGAAAAAGGAATTGGCCAAACGCGGACATGTTTTCAAAAGTGATACGGACACGGAAGTGCTCATCCATTTGATAGAAGATGTACAGGCGAATGAAAACCTCCAATTGGCAGAAGCCGTGAGAGTTGCCTTGACGCAAGTTGTCGGAGCTTATGCCATTGCAGTTTTAGATAAGACGGATTCCAATGTGATCATTGGAGCCAAAAAAGGAAGTCCGATGGTAGTGGGAATTGGAGCAGATAAGAAGGAATTCTTCCTTGCTTCTGATGCTACACCGATTATCGAATATACCAAAGAAGTAGTTTATTTAGAAGACGAGCAGATAGTTGAACTACGAGTTGGCCAAGATCCGGTAATACGATCTATCGAAAACGAGGTGTTCACACCATACATCCATGAATTGGAGATGAAGCTGGAAGCGTTGGAAAAAGGCGGATACGAACATTTCATGCTCAAAGAAATATTCGAACAACCGCGCTCAATATCTGACAGTATGCGCGGTAGATATCACGTAAACGCTGGCACTGTCAGTTTGGGTGGGATCATAGACTACGAACAGAAAATGGCCAATGCCAAACGCATCATTATTGTGGCGTGCGGAACATCTTGGCATGCAGGTCTTGTAGGCGAGTATTTGATTGAAGATCTAGCTCGAATTCCTGTTGAAGTGGAATATGCGTCAGAGTTCAGATATAGGAATCCTATCATTACTGAGGAAGATGTTGTCATCGCCATTTCACAATCTGGAGAAACAGCAGATACACTTGCTGCTCTTGAATTGGCTAAATCGAAAGGAGCAACAATCATTGGCGTCTGTAATGTTGTAGGTTCTACAATTTCAAGAGTTACCGATGCGGGTTCTTACACGCACGCTGGTCCTGAAATTGGTGTAGCTTCAACTAAGGCATTCACATCTCAGGTTACTGTTTTGTTGTTAATGGCGTTGAGATTGGCACATAAAAGAGGTTCCATTCCTGAATCGCGATTTCATCGCATTCTTGCAGCTCTTGAAAAAATACCCGCTCAGGTAGAAGAGACCCTTCAATCGGCAGATCTTGTCAAATACATTGCTTGTCAATATAAAGATGCACGCAACTTTTTATACCTCGGAAGAGGCTACAATTTCCCTGTTGCGTTGGAAGGTGCTCTGAAACTCAAAGAGATCTCTTACATCCATGCTGAAGGTTATCCTGCCGCGGAAATGAAGCACGGACCAATTGCACTTATTGATGAGGAAATGCCCGTTGTTGTGATTGCCACTAGCAAAGGTTCTTATGAGAAGGTGATCAGCAACATTCAGGAAGTGAAAGCCCGAAAAGGAAAAATCATTGTTGTAGTTACCAAAGGAGATACATCAGCAGCAGAATTGGCCGATCACGTAATTGAAATACCAGATACGGAGGAGGAATTGGTTCCGATTCTCGCTTCAGTTCCCCTTCAATTATTATCGTATTACATTGCGGTGATGCGCGGATGTAATGTTGATCAACCTCGGAATTTGGCCAAATCGGTTACTGTAGAATAGTCTGAATCAAACAAGGCTTTTAAACACAAGTTTACCGACCAAAACGGTGCATTCCTAAGTTCAGAGGGGTTTAGTGAGACCGGAATTAATCCTATTTCCTCTTCTTCTGAAAGAACAGCCTGAGCAGATCGGCACAATCATCAGCCATTACACCACTCTTCAACTTCGTTTTGGGGTGAAGGAGGTTGCCAACAGTAGAGAAGCCGCGCTTTTCATCGCTGGCACCATAGACAACCGCATCGGCCTGGCTCCAGAACAAGGCTCCGGCACACATCACACAGGGTTCGAGCGTTACATAAACGGTGCAGCCTTTCAGGTATTTGCCACCAATGTAATCGGCCGCTGAGGTAATGGCCTGCATTTCGGCATGGGCCGTCACATCATTCAATGCTTCTGTCAGATTATGAGTTCGGGCAATCACACGTTTGTTGGCCACCACCACCACGCCCACAGGCACTTCGTCCCGTTCAAATGCCTTGTGCGCCTCTTTCAAGGCCTCCTTCATAAAATGCTCGTCAGAAAACACACTTAACTCCATGCGCTAAAGGAAAAGATTTTAGACGTCAGAACACAGCCATCATACGATTGAGTATTGAAACCATCCCGCTCATAGAGATACTTTTTTCGAATTTCCTTTTTTCGAATTTCTTTCTTTTCGAAAGAACGTACCTTCGCGCCCTGAAAATCAAGCACAATGCATCGTTCACATACTTGCGGAGAATTAAGGGCAGAACACATCGGTTCTGAAGTGACATTAAGCGGTTGGGTCCAACGTGGCCGCGACCTTGGCGGAATGACCTTTATCGACCTCCGCGATAGATACGGCATCACGCAATTGGCCTTCAATCTTGACGTGAATAAGGAACTCTGCATGCAAGCACGTTCTCTGGGTCGCGAATTCGTGATCAAGGTAACCGGAAACGTGGCCGAGCGCGAAAGCAAGAACAAGAACATGCTTACAGGCGATGTAGAAATCATCGTCAACAAATTGGAAGTGCTGAACTCAGCCAAAACGCCTCCTTTTACCATCGAAGACAATACAGATGGTGGCGAGGAGATCCGGATGAAATACCGCTACTTAGACCTTCGCAGAGGGAAAATGCGCAAGAACCTGGAGTTGCGTCACCGTCTTTCCATCGAAACACGGAAATACATGGATGAACATGGCTTTCTGGAAGTGGAAACGCCTTACCTCATCAAAAGCACTCCCGAAGGAGCACGCGATTTCGTAGTGCCATCACGCATGAACGCAGGACAATTCTACGCCCTACCGCAAAGCCCACAGACCTTTAAGCAATTGCTGATGGTTTCGGGTTTCGATAAATACTATCAGATCGTTCGTTGCTTCCGCGATGAAGATTTAAGAGCGGACCGTCAGCCAGAATTCACACAGCTAGATTGTGAAATGGCTTTTGTAGAGCAGGAAGACATTCTGAACATGTTCGAAGGCCTGACCCGTCACCTGTTCAAAACCGTAAAAGGGATTGAATTGGAGCAATTTCCACGTATGGAATATGCCGATGCCATGCGCCTTTATGGTTCAGACAAGCCGGATATCCGCTTCGGAATGCAATTCGTAGAACTGAACGAAGTTGCCAAAGGACAAGGTTTCGGAGTATTCGATAATGCTGAGTTGGTGGTTGGCATCAACGTGAAAGGCGGAAACGTTTTCACTAGAAAGCAGATCGATGAACTGACCGAATTCGTGAAACGACCACAGATCGGAGCCACGGGCCTCATCTATTGCCGTCACAACGATGACGGAACCTTGAAGAGTTCTGTCGATAAGTTTTTTGCAGAAGACAAACTAGCCGATTGGAGTTGTGCCCTAAGTTCTGAGGCAGGCGACCTGATGTTCGTGATGGCCGGAATGGAGGAGAAAGTGAGAAAGCAACTCTCAGAGTTACGTCTTCACGTGGCAGCCATGCAAGGCCTGATGGACCCCGCAGTGTTTGCCCCACTGTGGGTGGTCAACTTCCCATTATTGGAATGGGACGAGGAAACCAATCGTTTCCATGCTATGCATCATCCGTTCACCTCGGCCAAACCAGAAGATCTGCATCTGATGGAAAAAGAGCCAGGGAAGGTTCGTGCCAATGCCTACGATATGGTCATCAACGGAACAGAGATAGGTGGAGGGTCCATCCGTATTCACGATAGAGGTCAGCAAAAACACATGTTCGATCTGCTCGGATTCACCGAAGAAGAGGCTAAGAACCAATTCGGATTCCTGATGGATGCCTTCGAATTCGGAGCACCGCCACATGGTGGTCTTGCTTTCGGATTTGACCGCCTTTCGGCCATCTTCGGAGGTCAAAAAGACATTAGAGACTTCATCGCATTCCCCAAAAACAATGCAGGACGAGACGTGATGATCGATTCACCATCGGTGATTTCGGAGGAGCAGTTAAAGGAGTTGGGGATTAGAACCACTGCACTTAAATAACCAAACAAGAAAATGCATGTTGCTTTACCGAGTAGAACACTCAGAAAATAAAAAATGGCAGTAGTAAGTGTAGTTATCAGAACCTACAACGAAGAAAAACATCTTTATGAGTTGCTACGGGCCGTTAGCGATCAGAAATCGCTTCATACTATTGAGATTGTCATGGTCGATTCTGGTTCAACCGATAAGACCTTACAGATTGCCAACTCATTCGGAGTAACCTTGGTCAATATTAAAAAGAGCGACTTTACATTCGGACGCTCCTTAAACTTTGGCTGCAATGCGGCTAAAGGCGATTACCTCATTTTTATTTCTGGTCATTGTATTCCAGAGAATAATCAATGGATTGTCAATTTGGTCAAACCTTTTGAAAATCCTGAGATTGCTATGAGCTATGGTCGTCAGATAGGAACAGATGACACCAAGTTCAGTGAGCATCAGATATTTGCCAAGTATTTTCCAGAATATGACAAGATACCGCAGGAAGGATTTTTTAGCAACAATGCTAACTCCGCTATTCGAAAATCGCTTTGGAAGGAATTACCTTTCGATGAAGAATTGACTGGACTTGAAGACATGTATTGGTCTAAAGAAATGTGCAATCGAGGTTTTAAGATTGCATATAGTTCGAAGGCTGCTGTTTATCACATCCACGAAGAAAGTTGGAGGCAGGTAAGGATCAGGTATGAGCGAGAAGCAATTGCTCTCCAGGCAATCATGCCAGAGATTCACCTTTCCATTTGGGACTTTATGAGATACGTGACGGCTGGCGTTTTTTCAGATGTTTCCAAGGCTTTGGAACAGAAGAAGTTACTTGGAAACTTTTTCAGCATCGTGGCTTTCCGTACCTGTCAATTCTACGGTTCGTATCGTGGAAATCATGAACATCGCAAACTGTCAAAGCATAGAAAAGAGACTTACTTCTATCCAACCAAATGAAAGGATTGAACATAACGGCTCTCGGACAAACGGGATACCTGATGGAATACGCGAATACGCGAATTCTAATTGACCCGTATTTGTCTGAATACGTTGCAGACAAGTATGGCGTTCATTTGAAACGAATGAGCCCCTCAGCTATTTCCCCCGCTGAACTGATGGATATTGACATCATTCTCATTACCCATGCGCACGAAGATCATTGTGACCCACTGACGCTCAATGCACTCATTCTGAACAATCCATCTGCGCGGATTTTCGGAAGCTACAACTGCCTTGATATACTGAAGGAAAACGATATTGATACGACTTCCTTCCATGTTTCGGACGATGCTTCAGGTGTAAAAACAGGAGATACAGACATCAGTATCGTAGCTCTGCCATCTGCCCACACCAAGCTTGAGTATAATGAACATGGGAATTCCAAGTTTTTAGGTTACCTGATCAGATTCGGTGACATTGTTCTCTATCATGCTGGAGACACTATACCACACGAAATAATAACGGAAAGGCTGTCAACCAAAACAATCGATTGGGCATTTCTTCCAATCAATGAGCAAAATCACTTCAGAGATAGAGAAGGAATTATTGGCAACATGTCGCCAAAAGAGGCATTGCTTTGGGCCAAAGAACTTCGGGTTAAAAACCTTATCCCAACTCATTGGGATACTTTTGAACCGAATTCAACCGATCCAGACGAGTTGAATCTACTTTATGAGAAAGGACAATATGATTTCAACCTGAAATGGTTGGAGATAGATAAATCAATTTCAATCAATTTATTATGACGTATAAAACAGTTGCGTTGTTGCCAATGAAGGCAAACAGTGAGCGCGTAGTAGGAAAAAATTTCAAAAATTTTGCTGGAAAACCATTGTTCAAATGGGTGTTGGAAGCGCTTTTGGCGGTTGACGAAATCGAAAAAGTAATCATCAATACAGACGCGCGGCACATCTTAGCTGACAACGGCCTTGTTGAAACTGATCGCATTATTATCCGCGACCGACCAATTGAAATTCAAGGCGATTTTGTTTCCATGAACAGGGTTATTGAAGACGACATCAAAAACGTTGCGTCCGAATCTTACCTCATGACGCATACAACCAACCCAAATATCTCTGCAAACACCTTTGCAAAGGCAATAGAAGAGTACCAAAAAGGATTGGCAGCAGGATTCGATAGTCTATTCTCTGTAACGAAACAACAGACCCGCTTTTATCGCGAGGATGGAAGTGCAGTGAATCACGACCCAAATGTGCTTCTCAGAACACAGGATCTAGAAGCTTGGTTTGAGGAAAATTCTTGCTTGTACGTATTCTCAAACAAAGCTTTCGAACAAACAAATGCACGTATAGGTAAGAAACCAATGTTGTTTGAAACACCACGCTTCGAGTCTATCGACATTGATGATGCTCAAAGTTGGAAACTAGCAGAATTGGTTAAAAAATCACTTTTAAACGGTTAAGAAAATGAAAGTTCTTGTCACATGTCCCCCCATGTTGGGAATGATAGACGAATTCAGAGATCAATTTGCAGAAAAAGGCATTGAGTTGATTGCTCCGAATGTAGTGCAAACACTTTCTGAAGAACAACTGATGGAAATACTTCCTGGTGTTGACGGTTGGATAATCGGTGACGACCCCGCTACCGAAAGAGTGTTTGAAGCTGGCAAAAAAGGAAACCTTAAGGCTGCGGTAAAATGGGGAGTTGGCGTTGACAATGTCGATTTCAAAGCCTGCGAAAAACTCGGCATTCCAATCATAAACACTCCAAACATGTTCGGAGCAGAAGTGGCTGATATTGCCGTTTCTTATGTAATTGGTCTTGCGCGCGAAACTTATGCCATAGACAGGGGTGTACGGAATAACCAATGGCCAAAGCCTGCTGGCATATCATTGACAGGGAAACACGTTGCATTGGTAGGATTCGGAGATATTGGGAAAGCTGTTGCAAAGCGTCTTCACGCCTTCGATATGTTCGTCCATGTTTATGATCCACTTGCCGAAAAACGATCAGAGGACCTCGTGCGTTACGGTTTTGACACATGGCCAAACGGACTTGGTGCCTGTGATTTTGTGGTTACTACTTGTGCCCTTAACCAACACACCAAGCACATGATTAATCAGGAAACTCTTTCTCTGATGAAAAATGATGTGAGAATTGTGAATGTATCAAGAGGCCCAATCATTGACGAGAATGCGCTGATTAATGCAATTGAAAGCGGGAAAGTTCACTCTGTAGGATTGGATGTGTTTGAAGTTGAGCCTTTACCGCAAGATTCAAAACTACGAACGTATGATAAAGCCATTTTTGGAACTCACAATGGTTCGAACACCAAAGATGCCGTAATGAGAGCAAGCCATAAAGCTATCTCGCTACTATTTGGATTCCTCAAGGTTTAAATTATGGAGAAAAAAGTAGTTCTTATCACTGGAGCCTCTGGTGGAATCGGAAGCTCAATTGCCAAAATCTATAAAGAAAATGGTTTTTATGTTGTGGGTGTAAGTCGCTCAGAACCAAATCACCAGTACGTTGATAAAAACTACGCTATTGACCTCGACCGCTTAGTAGAAGACGCCACCTATTTTGAGGCCTGGGCAAAAACCTATTCCAAAGAGATTGGTAGGCTAGATGTTCTCATAAATAATTCGGCAGCACAGATATTAGCACCTATTGATGAGTTGACACACGAAGCTTGGCGCAAAACGCTGAATGTTAACCTTAGCGCTCCTTTTGTTCTTTCTAAGTTTTTCGTTCCTATGCTGGAGCTGAATGGTGGTTGCATCATCAATATAGGGAGTATTCATGCAAAGCAAACCAAACCACGATTTGTTGCTTATGCCACAAGCAAGGCTGGCTTGGTGGGTCTTACTCAAGCCCTATCAATCGATTTAAAAGATCGGGTTCGAGTAAATTGTATTAGCCCAGCAGCTGTAGAAACCGAAATGTTGAAAGAGGGTTTTAAAGATGATGAAGCTGGTTACAACCTGCTAAAAAGCTACCATCCGATAAACCGAATTGGCCAACCAGAAGAAATTGCAGAACTATGCCTGTTCCTTTCCTCTGATAAATGCAAATTCCTGACCGGTGCAAACCTTGAAGTGGATGGAGGCATCAGTAAACGGTTGCATGATCCATCATAATTAGCGCAATCTTGGAGTAGATGAAAAATCTCTTTAAACGTGCTTGGGAATCTCCTACGATAACTACTTGGTTTAGTTATTTCGCGAAATCCGGAAGCCTACTCTTCGTTTTGCCTTTGGTGCTTACCCAGTTCCAGACGGAAGAGGTTGCCGTCTGGTATTTATTTGCCAGCATTATATCAATGGGTGGTTTAGCTGATTTCGGTTTCAGTTCAACGTTCATTAGGTTAATCGCCATGGCGTTGGGGGGAGCAAGAGATGTTCTGGTTATAAAAAAGCATGCAAATCCTCAAAGTAATACTGGCGCTGAGAATTGGGAGTTGGTCAGTAAGCTTTTCAGTACTATGAAGGTCATTTATATAGCTGTCGCCTCTACAGCGTTCATCTGTTTGGCCATTTTTGGCACACTGGCGCTTAAACGCCCAATCTCTCAGGTCAATGATCAACAATTTGCTTGGTTAGCATGGGGAATATTGATTGCCGCAACAACAGTTGATTTCTATGGGAAAATCTACTCAAACTACTTAGAGGGGCTTTTTAAAATCGCGTTGGTCAGAAGGGTTGAAACGGTTTTTAAAGTGTTGAACATATTGAGCAATATTGGTGTTCTTTTGTATTCACCATCTCTACTAAATCTTGTTGCAGTAAACTCCTTTTGGATAGTAACAAACACCGTCAGAAACCGAATGCTCGCTGTCAGGGTTTATGATGGTAAACTATCCAAATTCGCAAATCATCCTTTTGAATTGTCATTTTTTAAAAAAGTTTGGAAACCGGCCTGGAGAGGTGGTATTTCAGGTTTAATGTCAAATGGTTTGACAAATTTGACAGGTGTATTATACGCTCAAATGGCAAGCTCTGAAATGCTTGCATCTTACTTGCTAGCACTTAGGATTATTACGGAAGTCAAACGCGTGTCAAACGCCCCTTTCTACAGCAAGATTCCATTCTTGGTCAGGACAAGAGCAAAGGGACAAATAGACAAGTTGATTACTGATGCGCAGAAAGGGATGCTGTTATCCTATTTGGTGTTTGTTCTATTTGTTATTTTGTTGGCATTTCTCGGACGTCCATTGCTTACGATTCTTAACAGCAATGTTGAATTTGCAGACCCGCTCCTTTGGTTCCTATTATCAATCGCCTTTCTTGCTCACAGATACGGTGCTATGCACATGCAATTATATTTGACCACAAATCACGTTATATCGCATATAGCTGATGGGATATCTGGTTTCATATTTATTGTAAGTTCAAGTCTTCTTTTGAACTGGGTTGGTGTTTATGCCTTTCCTTTGGGAATGTTAACTGGATATTTAGGGTTTTATTCATGGATGGCGGCTAAATACTCTCTTGAATCCATGAATATTGGTTTTTGGGAGTTTGAGAAAAAAGCACTTGCTCCGCCTTTGCTTTTAATGACTATTTACGTACTAATATTCTTATACATTTGCGCATGAAATTGATTGGAATTATCGGGTGCGGGGCTGTTACAGAGAGTTTCTATCTTAAGGTCTTTCCCAATTTCGCTGGGTTTAAGCTTGCTTACCTTGCAGACATGAACGTTGAACAAGCTAACAGGCTTGCCAGCATTGTGGGAGCCACAGTACTTGACACGGACTCTTTAATTCAGAAATCTGACATCGTAATAGTCTGTACGCCACCCTCCTCGCATTTTGTACTGGCTAAGCAAGCTTTAGATGCTGGTAAAACCGTAATATGTGAAAAACCTTTCGTACCAAGCGCAACACTTGCAAGCGAGCTGATACTGAAATCAAAAGAAAAGAACAGTAAATTATATGTTGCTCATTTTCGGAGAGCCTTCCCTTCCGTACTTTTGGCTAAGAGCCTGATTAAATCAGTGGGATACGGAAGATTGAAGCATATTAATGTGTCAGAAGGTGGGCGGTTTACATGGAAAGCCAAGTCGGACTATTTTGCAACTGATTCATTGGGAGGAGTTATTCTTGATACTGGCTCTCATACAATAGACATGGCTTTGTTCATGGCTGGATTGGATGATGTGAGTAATTTAGGAGTTCAGGTCCTCTCAATAAAAAAAGACAAGGAAGAACCAGCTCATGAAGTGAGTGCAGAACTTGCCTTGAAATTGCTAGATCAAGCAGAATCTATTGATGTAAGTTTACATCTATCCCGTTATCAAATCTTGGCAAATCAAATTGTTTACACTTTTGAAAAAGGAAAGATTATTGTTCCAATCGCACCTGGCAATTTTGTTAAACTGGATAACGGCCATAAGACCATTGTCAGATCGTTAGGAAATACACATTCAGCAATTGAAGGCTTCTTTAAACAATACCAACAAATACTTTATCAGGTGAATGACCACCATTTTGATGCCGCTAAATTTTACAATCTCACCAACGTATTAGAACAACTAAGTAACATAGAAGGGCAACAATGAAGATAGCGGTAATAGGAGCTGCAGGGTTTGTAGGGCAGGTGCTGATTTCTGATTTGAACCAGATGGGTATTGTTCCCACCACCATTACCAGAGGCAACGGTCTGTTCATGTTGAACGGAAAATCTATTAACAATATACTTTTTCATCAGGTAAGCAATCAAACCGAAAAGTTCGATGTGGTCATTAATTTGGCTTTCCCAACTGGAGACAAGTCATATCAGATTAAGCAACTCAATGATGGGCTAATAGAGGTGATAAAGAAATTATCACACGAATCTACAAAAGTCATTCACACATCTACGCTGGCTGTATTTGGTTTCGATCTGAGTCATCCGATAAGGGCTGAGGTTATAGAATCCCGAAGGGATTACCAATATGTCGAAAGCAAAATTTATTTTGAAAACGCGTTGCGAAAGCAGTTCAGTAGGAATGAAGTTCACATAGTGAGACTGGGCAACGTTTGGGGGCCTAGTTCTAAGAACTGGACGGTGCCGTTGTTGAATAACATATTATATGGGCTACCAACCGCTGTATATCAGAAAGATGGATTCTCGAATACGACTGATGTGGCAAATGTTTCTAGCTACTTGCGATTTTTGGCATCTGAAAATAATTTGGGGAGTCACACTCATTTTCATCACTTAGCTGAATTTAGTAATGTCAAATGGTCACATTGGCTTAGAAAGTTCAGCGATTTGGTTGACATGCCGGTCGAGTATCTATATAACCCACCTAGTATTTCCGAGAATAAATCGGTTTACCAAGATGTGGTAACCCAGATTAAAAGCAATTCTCCCAAACGCATGTTTAAAGATCTGTATAAAAGCAGAATGGCAGGTTCGGTTATGAGGTCGTTGGTATCAAGACTTCCAACCAACATCATATTGAAAATGGAGAAAGAAAATGTTTTTTCACCACGAAAGGATGATGTTGCGGGAATGGAAGTATTCTTTGAGATTATGGGTTCTGACATTCGTTTTGAAAGTTCCACCGTTGAAGGTTGGAAGCCTGAAGTTAATCAAGAGCAATCTTGGAATGTAGTCAAAGATTGGGTTGAAGACATTAAGGTTCTCTATTAAATTATCTCATGTTAGATAAGATTTCACGAAAGAGAAGGTCATTGTCAAATCCTAGGTATTGGTGGTCGTACAATGTATTTCCACTTACGCCCAACGATCAAACCCTAAAGGGTCTGGAAAATAAACATGCAGGCAAACGGTGTTTCATAATTGGAAATGGCCCGAGTTTAAATAAGCTAGACCTCAAGCGTCTTCAGAACGAGTACACATTTGGGACAAATGCAATTTATCTTAACCATGATAAAATGGGCTTCTACCCAACATACTATGCTGTTGAAGATCACTTTGTGGCTGAGGACCGTGCCGATGAAATAAACAAATACAAGGAAAGCTTGAAATTCTTTCCCAATTATGTAAAGCATTGCATTACTCCAGATGAGAAGACGCTATTCGTTAACTTCTTAGTGACTTATCCGAAAAATGACACCCCTCCCAGTTTTTCCACAAATGCGGCAGTTACCACTTATTTTGGTGGTACCGTCTCGTACCTATGTATGCAGCTAGCTTATTTTATGGGGTTTACGGAGGTTTACCTTATTGGATTTGACCATTCCTATGTTATTCCTGAATCTGCAAAAATCGAAGGTGCGAACATAACCTCTACAGAAGACGACCCTAATCATTTTGTACCAGGGTATTTTGGTAAGGGTTTGCGTTGGCACGATCCTAAAACCGACCGAATGGAGCAATCTTATAGAGGAGCAAAAAAAGCATTTGAGAAAGCGGGGAGAAAAATCCAAAACGCCACCTCTGGGGGTATGTTAGAGGTTTTTGAAAGAGTCGATTACAATAACCTGTTCAATTCGTCTCAGCCACTTACTAAAGTAGTGAAGTAAGATTCTTAGATGACAACGAAAAGAAAAGTTGGCGTTTTTATTAATAGGCTCAGGATTTTCCTAACAGGTGCTAACCTGGATAGAAGACTCTTTTTTGTAACAGGCAGAAGCAAATGTGGTACAACTTGGCTTGGAAGAATGCTTAGTTCGCACATTCTAATCCATTGTGACATCAACGAGAACAACCTGACTCATCAGGATAAGAAGGTGACTTTCTTTAATGATGATGAATTCTTTCTCCATTCTCAAGCACAGACGTTTTATCATGAAAGGGAAAATAACCTTATCAAGTCAGCAGCTCAGAAGAAACTCATTTATGACTGTCCTAAACCCACTGCTATCACATTTGGAGATAAGACTCCGCGACAACACATTCCAACTTTAACAAAGATTTTCCCGAAGGCACCTATCATCTTCATGGTAAGAGACCCACGGGATATGATTGTGTCATTGGCGTTTCATAACAAAAAGCTTTCTCCAAATGAGGTCGGTGAATTTTCTGAATACGAAACTGACAAAGTAGATTTCCGCTTTGTACAAAACCACATACTGAACTACAAGACCCATGATGACCTTATGACAGCCATACGCGCAAAGGAGACGGGTTGTAACGTGCTGGTAATTCGTTACGAAGACCTTAAGACCAATTGCGAAAAAACCTTAGCAAATTGCTTCAAACATTTAGGAGTTAGGAGCCCCACATTTTACACCAGGTATATTGTTAAGAAAAACTCTTTTAAATCCTACACCAAGGGGCGGAGTGCCGGTCAACAGGATGAAAAGAGCTTTTACAGGAAAGGAATAATTGGTGATTGGAAAAACCACCTTACAGCAGAGAGCAGAGCCTTCATTGAAAATGAGTTAGGCGAGGAAATGAGACAAATGGGTTACTTATAAGAAATCTATTCCCGTGGTAAGAAAAACAACAGTTTCTGTACTGATTAACAATTACAATTACGGGGAATACATAGGTGCCGCAATAAATTCAGTTTTGTCTCAAACCTATGATGGGCCCATAGAAATTATCGCGTATGATGATGGTTCTACTGATGATTCACTTAATGTTCTAAAGAGTTACGGAAAGACCGTGTCAATCCTAACAAATGATGTCAAGGACCTTGGGAAGTACCCTTCTTGGCATCAACTACAGGCTATCGAACATGCGTTTGAAGTCTCAACTGGGGACATCATTTTTCTACTTGATAGTGATGACCTATTCGAACCTAATAAAGTAAGTGATGTTGTTAGTAAATTCTCACATTGCCCGAATGCCGTTGCCGTTCAGCATCAATTCCAAATGATGGACGGTAATGGGATGGCTTTAAAACTGGAAAAGCGTCCGTTCGTGTACGGAATTGATCATCTTCATGCCATTTTCTTTATTGGTCGGCTTGATTTTTTTTTCTCGCAAACTAGTGCATTGGCTTTCAAACGGTCATTTCTTGAAAACGTTCTACCCCTCAAACGCGATGAATTGGATTTTCTTTGGCCGGATTTAAGGCTTACACGTCTTGCCATTTTTCATGGAACCGTGGAAACTATTCCTAGGAAGCTGGGGCAATACCGCGTTCATGGAGTTAATGACTCTGACAAGTTGAAGGATAAAGAATTTAAGCAAAAGTTTGACCTTCAACAAAAAGCATATTTCAAACAACTGTGTGAATGCTATGGTGAAACACGCACACTTGATGAAAAAGGAAAGTTGAACTCTATTTTGCGAGTTTTACTGGTTGTATTCAGTTCCAAAATGAAGCCAATCGGAAAGCTAATCTTCATCTACACATACATTAAGTATTTGCAGAGCAAGTAGTCTAAAGAAGGCGCATAGCTGGTATGAAAAGATTCGCTTTCATTTTCCTTGTCGTTTTAATTAGTCCTGAGAAGTATTTTCAGGACAACATGGTGGTGCGACTAATTCCTGGAGTCCTAACGATTGGCTTAGTTCTATTAAACATGGGTCACCGGAAGGTTCGTAACATTAAATACTCAACGCCAGGGATTTTACTACTTACGATGGCGATGTTGGTTATTGGAGTCATACGCGATAATTCGCCAGATAAAAGTTGGCTGTTCAATACTTTTGAAGTATTAGTGTATATCTCGTTGGCAGTTGGCTTTGTTCAAACAGCAAAAAGACACCTCTACAACCCTAGTCCCGCCAATTGTCATCGGTTTTTAGTTTGGTCCATTTACATTCCTATTTTCTTACTTCTCGTAATCAATCTACTTGGGTTTGCCGTTGGATTAAAATCCGAAAGTGCTGAAGGAATGGATATCGGTAAGGCAGTGATGCTCTCATCCATTGGAATCGATATTGACCGAGCCAGTTTTCCTTTTGCTCCTTCTTTCAACACCTACGGGGCAATAGTCGGGCTCTTGCTACTAATCAGCTTATTCATGCTAGAGTATTTTAACCGTTATCGGATATTGATGTTGATGGGGATTGGTGTCTCAATCACAACCCTGTTTGTACTTGACACCCGATCAGCCATGCTCTATCCATTCCTCATTTATGGAGGGTTTAAGTTTTGGGGCAAAAGAGGGGAATGGTTTGGCGGCAGTAAGCTCGTTCCTGTGATTATGCTTCTAGGTGCCCCAACACTTCTTCTAATACTGACAATTTTGACTCAAATCCCCGAAGCTTCCTTTATAGCGCGAACATCATCTGACCTCCAATCAGCAAATTCCCGGAGCATAATCTGGTTTATTTCAATGAAGGAATTCCTTGATTTCAAGCTCGTCCATCTATTCGGTTATGGCCAATTTGGACACTACGCTTCTGGAGCATCTTTTGAGTGGAGTGGGTGGTTTTCGGAGTGGGGAGATAATGCGGCTTTAGTCACTCCGCACAACACATTTTTCTCGGTGCTATTTGATTTCGGCTATTTCGGGTTAGTAGTTCTCGTTACGTTGCAGTATAGGTTGATCCATTGGTTAAAGGTGGCTTCAGGTAGCTATTATGGGCTTAGCACATTAATTCTAGCAGTGCTCGTATATTGGAATTTGATAGGTGTCACCGAAACTTTTTTCGGATTCTACAGCGCACATAAAATCAGAATTCTTACTCTACTGTTTTTCCTTGCGCATTTTCTGAGCATTAATGCGAAACGTAAAAACAGTTACGCATAAAACTGTAAGGTTCCCTTGTAATCATCTAGATTATCCTGAAGTTACCGAACAAACATAAGTTGTGAGGTTGTTCGGTTAAAGAAATTAAACCCAAACCACTGATTTTGTCTTAACTGTCTGATTATCTTTGCCTTTTCAGATTGGCAAAAGGGAGATATTAGCACGAATTCACAATAATAAATGTTTGATTATCGAAGGCTTAATCCACAGCGAATCTTTGGGGCCGCAAAGAGGCGGTTTATTGAATTTCCGCATTCACTGGCATGGCGTTTCTCAAAAAAATCCATGGACAATAAGAACAAAATTCGAGACTATAGGAATAAACACCTAGGAGAGACGCTCTATCTGTTGGCCAACGGACCATCTATAAAAAAAACAGACCTCAAGGCGCTAAAAGGTAGGACCGTAATGTGTATGAATCGATTCTACATCAAGTTTAGTGAATTAGGCTACACTCCAAACTACCTTGTTTGCATTGAGGAAACCGTATTGGAAAGATTCAGCGAAGATTTTCAAAATCTATCGATCCCTATTTTCATTAATTGGAGAACACGCAATGAGATACCCAATGGGATATACTTAAAAGAATCCTTTGACATTGTCCCATTTTTTCAAAAAGACATGACCTTACCGGCAAATTCAGGAGGTACAGTTACATATGTTTGTTTACAATTGGCGTACTACATGGGATTCCATAAGGTAGTGATACTTGGTATGGATCACTCATTTAAAGAAAAAGGAATTGCTGGAAAGGCTGAAATTAGAAAAGAGGAGAAAGACGAGAGCCATTTCGACCCCAATTATTTCCCAAAAGGTATGAAGTGGATAATTCCGGATCTTGTAAAATCTGAGTTGTCTTATTCTATTGCAAGGAACGAATTTGAAACCAATGGTAGACAAATAGTTGATGCTACAATTGGAGGCAAATGCGAGGTGTTTGAAAAAATCAGCACAGAAAGTGTATACTGAGCAACATAGGAGGGACATCAAGGGAGTACCAATTGACGTAAGATGCAAAACACGGGTTTTTGATGAACTGGATGAGGCATGTTCTAAAGAAGGATGCCCAAAACTTGTTTACTTCCTCAATGCCCATTGTGTTAATCAAGCATTTAGCGACACAAGCTATCTAGAGACACTCCATAGAGCAGATTATGTGCTTAATGATGGTATTGGAGTTGATATAGGAGCTTGGTTTCATGGGTTCAAATTCAAGGAGAATTTAGTGGGAACCGATTTCATCCCAGATTATATACACCACATCAGGAACAAACCTCTTAGGGTTTTCTTCTTCGGAGCTAAACCCGAGGTGCTAAAGGCGTTACTTTCTAAGTACAAGCGCATCTACCCCAACCTTGTCATCTCAGGGCTTGATGGCTATTCACTGCCAATAATGAGTAAGATGACAGTTCAGACGATAAATGATTTTAAAGCAGACATTGTGGTTCTCGGGCTTGGAGTTCCTCTTCAGGAAAAATGGGCTGATTCGTGCTCAAAGGACTTGGGTACAGTAAAAGTGATTTTTGCTGGAGGGGCAGTTCTTGATAATATGTCAGACTCTATAAAGCGAGCTCCTAAATGGGTGCGCAGATTGAAGTCTGAATGGTTATTTAGAATATATTTGGAGCCTATAAGGCTTGGTAAGCGGTACTTTTTTGGCATTCCCCAATATTTCATCAACATTGTTTTTCGAACTAGAAGGAGACTGTGATAGTTTTAAGACCAATTCACCAATAGCCATTACACATTCTAATTTCTTTGCCCTGCATTCATTAAATCGACTAAACATCCTGTGAACCATAAATTGATTCTATATGGACTGCTTAGCATGGTGCTTCAATCGAGTTGTACAACGCGTAGTATCAAACCCTCGTCAAAGGAAGTTAAAACCACCCCAAACACAACTATTCATTGTTGCTTAAAAGAGGCATATGAAGATTATTTCCCTATTGGCGTTGCTGTAGAACCTTGGTCTCTACAGAATGACGAAGGGGAACTCATCAAACAGGAATTCTCAAGTATTACCGCTGAAAACCGCATGAAGATGCACCATCTTCGGAAAAGCGCCACAGATTATAACTGGCTTCCGGCAGATAACATTGCAGAATTCGCCCAAAAGAACGGACTATTGCTGAGAGGACATACCCTATGCTGGCATGACCGGATTCCAGAATGGTTTTTCGTTGACAGATTGGGAAAGGAACTTTCTAAAGAACAACTGCTTGCACGGCTCGAAACGCATATCACAGATGTTGTATCGCGTTACAAGGGACAGGTTTATGCTTGGGATGTGGTAAACGAAGCTATCTCCAACAAAGACTCGGAGTTCATTGAGCCTTCGCGATTTCAAAAAATATGTGGTAACGGTTACATTGCAACCGCTTTCAAGTTTGCTCATGACGCTGACCCAAATGCTAGACTTTACTACAATGAAAATGGGTTTCTTCAGGAGGACAAACGAAAAAAAATATGTGCGTTAGTTAAATCGTTAAAAAACGAAGGCGTTCCTATACATGGGATTGGCATACAGGGTCACTGGTCAATATATGAGCCTACAGAATCACAATTAAGAGAAGTCCTAGAAGAAGTTTGCTCTTTGGGGCTGAAGGTTCAAATTACAGAACTTGATATTTCAGTCCTATCAAAAGAGGACATGAAAAAACAACATGGTAGCATCAAGCCAATGACTGAGGAGCAGGAAACTCGCCAAGCCGAGACTTATAACATGCTATTTAGAGTCTTCAGGGAATATAACCGACATATCGATGGAGTAACTTTTTGGAATGTATCAGATAGACACAGTTGGAGAGATACAGAAAATTTCAAATCATACCCTCTCTTATTTGACCAAAACCTAAAGCCAAAGAAAGCATACCAGGCAATCTTAGACTTTATGAAATAACAACAGTTTTGAAATACTCTCCTCAGGAGTTCCTTCGCTTCGGCCAAAAATTAAAGCATTTGGCACCTTCAAATTCGCCCAATTGAGTATTATATGCTAATTATGGGAGAGTTTATTTTTTGGCATTGAGACTATAATAAAACGCCATTAAATTAGGTCGAAAATTTAGCACCACCTACTGATTCCCATAAGAAATGACACACAAAAAGGCGCTTATTACAGGTATAACAGGACAGGATGGTGCCTACCTCTCCGAGTTATTACTCAGTAAGGGCTATGAAGTGCACGGCATAAAAAGAAGAGCTTCTCTGTTTAATACAGAAAGAATTGACCATCTGTATCAAGATCTTCATCAAGAAGATGTACGGTTTAAGTTACATTATGGAGAACTTTCTGATTCGATGAACTTGGCAAAAATCATCAAAGACGTAGAGCCCGATGAAATCTACAACCTTGGAGCCATGTCACATGTCAAGGTAAGTTTCGATTTGCCAGAATATACCGCCAATGTAGATGGTTTGGCAACCGTACGACTTCTAGAAGCAGTAAGATTGTTAGGTTTAAGCAAGAAGACAAAAATTTATCAGGCCTCTACGTCTGAACTTTTTGGCCTTACTATCGAAAGCCCACAAAATGAAAAAACAGCTTTTTATCCACGTTCTCCTTACGCCATTGCAAAACTCTATGCGTATTGGACAATTGTGAACTATCGTGAAGCTTACGGTATGTACGCGTGTAATGGAATCCTTTTCAACCATGAATCTCCACGGAGAGGAGAAACATTTGTTACAAGAAAAATCACACGGGCTGTGGCTAGAATTGCTCTAGGTTCATCCGAAATTCTCTATCTCGGTAATTTGGATGCAAAAAGAGATTGGGGTCATGCCAAAGACTATGTAAACGCCATGTTTCTTATGCTTCAGCAGGAAGAGGCTAAAGATTATGTAATTGCCACGGGGATTTGCACAAGTATCAGAGACTTCCTCACCTTGGCCTTCAGCGAGGTTGGGGTTACACTAGAGTTTCAAGGAAAAGGGAAAGAAGAAGTTGGGGTTATCGCCAAAAGCGAAAATGCAACCCTTCCTCTGCGCGTAGGACAATTGGTAATGAAAGTAGACCCAAATTATTTTAGACCTACTGAAACAGGTGACCTGAAAGGAGATGCTTCTAAAGCTCATAAAGAATTAAAGTGGTTTCCAGAATATAATCTTGAATTACTTGTTGCCGAAATGATGCAGGCCGACCTAAATTTGGCCAAAGCAGAAATTCGTTCAAAATTGAATACCTAGCCGATATGTCCATCGATAAGGCATCGAAAATATACGTAGCTGGGCACCAAGGCATGGTTGGCTCAGCCATTGTAAGAAGCCTTGAAGAGCATGGCTTTAAAAACATTGTCACACGTACTTCCGGTCAACTAGATCTCCGGAATCAAGCCGCAACAAGCGATTTCTTTGAAAAGGAAAAGCCTTCATTCGTTTTTCTGGCGGCAGCAAAAGTTGGAGGTATTCAAGCAAACAACACGTATCGGGCAGAGTTCTTATACGACAACTTGATGATTGCTTCGAATGTGATTCATGCTTCATACTTACAGAAAGTCGAGAAATTGCTGTTTCTCGGCTCTTCATGCATTTATCCAAGATTGGCAGAACAACCAATCAAAGAATCAGCCCTATTGACTGGATCGCTCGAACCCACAAACGAACCGTATGCTATTGCCAAAATAGCAGGGATAAAACTTTGTCAAGAATACCGTCATCAGTACGGCTGTAATTTCATTTCGGCCATGCCTACTAATCTTTATGGGCCAAATGACAATTACGACCTGAACAATTCGCATGTACTTCCTGCATTGCTCAGGAAATTTCATGAGGCCAAGTTGAATGGAGTTTCTAAAATAGAAGTTTGGGGTTCTGGAACCCCAAAACGAGAATTTTTGCACGTCAATGATCTTGCCCAAGCATGTATCTTCTTAATGGAAAACTACAACGGAAGCGAACCGATAAATGTTGGATCTGGCAAGGAGGTTACCATTCGAGAACTAGCAGAAACAATCAGTTCTATAGTAGGGTTTCAGGGAAACTTAGTATTCGACTCCTCTAAACCTGATGGTACCCCGAGAAAATTAATGGATATCAGCAAGCTAGAAGAGATGGGATGGAAACATCAAATTAATCTAACTGAGGGTATTTCCTCAGTTTACAAACTCTATTCCGCTTCTGGTGGAGTTGCACGTCATTGATTTGTGATGCCCATTTGTTATCATCTTGCTGGGACTTGAAAACTTGTGCTTAAATAACGGCATTCAATCTCCGAACTCAACTAGTATATTTGCGCCATGAAAATCCGCTCGGCAGTCCTACTTTTGCTGTTGTCCCTTATCGTATTGCTTTCTCAATCTTGCATTACGCGAAAAGACATCTCTTACTTCCAAGATATTTCAGACACATTGTCCACACAAACAATTGGTCAGAATTTTGAAGCCACCCTACAGTCTGGAGACCTTCTCTCCATTCATGTTACCAGCCTGAGTAAAGAGGCCAGTAGTTTTTTCAATGTCGTTGGTGAAAATACCGACCAACAAGTGGCCAATACGTATTTGGTAGATGCACTCGGAAACATTGAAATGCCGCTGATTGGTACCGTGAAAGTTGCTGGTAAAACAACGCAAATTGCGAAAGGCGAAATCAAGGACTTGCTAGAAAAGTATTTGAATAATCCGACAGTAAACCTAAGAATCAGGAACTTCAAAGTCACCGTATTGGGCGAGGTACAAAACCCTGGTGTCTATACAATTCCGAATGAAAAAATCACCTTAGTAGAAGCCTTAGGATTGGCTGGGGATATGACCATCTTTGCTAGAAGAGTCAATGTTTTGGTCATCAGGGAAGAAAGTGGTAAGCGAGAATTCATGAAACTTGACCTAACCTCGAAAGGATTTTTCGAGTCAGAATATTACTACCTACACAGCAACGATATTCTGTATGTCGAACCAGGAAAAGGCAAGTTTGCCTCGGCCGATGCTTGGTATAAGATTTTGCCGATTGTGTTCAGTGGTCTCACAGCGCTTGGGCTTTTCCTATCAAGAGTCAGTTTCCAATAACCATTGAAATCAATGTCGGACATTCAATCACCGTACCGCTCTGAAGAAGACGAGTTAGACCTAGGAAAGGCGTTCCAGCTTATTCTAGAAAACTGGAAGCTTTTTATTGTATTCATTCCGTTCGGACTTGTCTTAGCCGTGGGATATGTTTGGTACGCTCATCCCGTATTTCAGATGCAGGCAACTGTTTTGGTTGAGGATGAGGGCAATGATATATCTCAAAGTATTTTGGATGAGGTAGGTGTACTTGGCAAAAAAAGAAATATTGAAAATGAGATTGCAATTCTTTCATCAAGAAGCATGATGGAAAGAGCTTTGACTCTTGAAGACCGAGGGGTAGATTATTCAGTCAACTTAGGGCTCAGAAAGCGAGACCTTTATGAAGAACTGCCTTTCCAATTGGATTATGTTCTTTCAGAAAACGTTCCTCAAACGTTCCAAATAAATGTGTTGGTAAGAGATGAAGATAATAGCGCAGAAGTCACCTTTTCATTCATCAATCCAAAGAGCAAGGAAGAAACCGAATTCGTGAATGACATTCAATTTGGGGAAGGATTAGACAATGAACTTGGGCATTTCCGTTTTAACAAAACCGACTTTTTTGAGAAGATGGTTGTTGGCGATACGGCTCTTAGTCGAGATTATGAACTTACAGTTAGCAGCATTGATTTTCTAACAACTCTATACCTCGAAAACCTCAAAGTGGAGGAAGCTCGTGAAAAGGCTAGCATCTTGAGGTTAACACTTGAAGACAATGTTCCTCAAAGAGGTGAGGACTTACTCGATGCGATTTTAAACGTTTATATCCAAGACAATATTCAGAAGAAAAATCAACTTGCTTCCAACTCCCTCAAATTCATCGAGAATCAGCTTCAAATCATCACAAAGGAACTTGGAACAATTGAAGGGGACATTAAGCACTATAAAAGTAGCTCTGGCATTACTGATGTTAGTGAAGAAGCAGGGTTCTTTCTTGCACAAGTTGGTCAGTTAGATCGCTCCATGTCAGAACTCAATGTAAAACTAAGCATCATTGATTATTTAGAGGAATATATTAAAAGTGACCAAAGTTTAGACAATGCATCCCCTTCAAGTTTAGGATTAACTGACCCACTTCTTACCAGTCTTATCGTTACATTAAGTGAACTTTCAGCTGAGCGACAGAGTCTGTTGGGTTTTACCAAACAGGATAACCCGCTCATTGCCTCAATTGACACCAAAATTCGAGAAACAAAAGAGGCTTTGATCAAGAATATGTCCAGCATTAGGGGTAGTTTCTTAGCTTCTAAAGAAGAGCTGCAAAAGCAGCTGACTAAAGTGGAGGCGAAGGTTAGCCTGTTGCCTAAAGCCGAGTATGAATTATTGGCATTGCAACGTCAGTACACGATAAAGGAAAGTCTGTATCTATTGCTGCTGGAAAAAAAATCTGAGAACTCCATCCTTCTCGCTTCGACTATTTCTGACAACATGGTGCTCGATAAGGCACGTAGTTCCGACAAGCCTATCAGTCCAAAAAAGAACATCATTTATCTTTTAGGATTACTTGTTGGTTTCGGAATTCCTCTTGGTTATATCTTGCTTCTTCTCCTTTTTGATAATCGGATTAAAAGTCTGGATGACCTTAAACGAACGACACAGATTCCATTTTTAGGAATTATTCCACACAACGGAGAGGCTGAATATTTAGTTGTTAGAGACAACAACAACTCTCCTATTGCTGAAGCATTTCGTTCTATTCGCACTAACCTTAATTTTCTTGTTACCGGTAACAACAGCTCTAAGGATGAGGGTCAACGGATTATTCAAGTTACATCAGCCATGGGTTCGGAAGGAAAGTCTTTCTTTTCAATCAATCTGGCTGCTTCACTGGCTTTGGGGGGAAGTAGAACTATTGTTGTTGGGCTCGATCTGAGAAAACCACGACTCGCAGAGTATTTTAAAGTTTCTAACACGGTTGGTGCCTCTTCTGTTTTGGCTGGTTTAACTGAACTGAAAGAAGCAGTAAAGCACTCCGGCCAAGAGAATTTGGACATATTAGTAGGTGGGCCAGTACCTCCAAACCCGTCAGAACTTCTTATGGGAGAAGGGCTAGCCACACTACTCAATAACCTTTCTAAAGAATACGATTATGTCGTAATTGACACCCCACCCATTGGACTGGTTACTGATAGCCTTATAATTGCTGAGCGCGCCACAACTACAATTTATGTTGTTAGGCAGGGAGCCACCAATAGCTCCACACTTCAGTATACAAATGATCTATATAAGTCGAAAAAAATCAGAAGTCTCTCCATTGTACTAAATGACGTGAAGCGTTCACGATTTGGTTATGGATATGGGTACGGATATGGCTATGGATATGGATATGCTGAAGAGGCTGATTCTAAATGGAGTTGGAATTCTTTGTTCGGTCGTAAGTAAATAATAAAGCTCAAACCAGAAGTAGTTATTTCGCAGAAATCAATGGACGGAATTTGAGCGATTCCAATTGCTTAAAGTTGCAACTGAATCAAATAGTCTTTACGAGTAAGCCGTTACCATTTCCGAGGAATACTAGAATCAATATCTGACTCATTATTGCCAAATTCTTTCTGTGAAACGCTCAATTAAATTATCCCAACTTCCAGAAATGGAAACGTCACATGGAGGAACCCAAAAGCGGTTTTTTATCTCGAAAGACGATTTACCCAACGCATTGACACAGATTGCCTACGGAACTTTTCAAATGGGCGAAAGTTGCCCTATGCACAAACATCAAACTATGGATGAATACTTCTATTTCATCAAAGGCCATGGGACCTACTTGATTGACGATGAAGTGGTGGAAACAGAACCGTGTATGCTTGTGAATATTCCAGCAGAATCTAACCACCAGTTATTGGCAAACAAAAATGAATCTCTAGAATTCATCTATTGGGGAGTAGCAAAAACCAATTAAGTCTTTGTTTAACTGATTCCCCTAAAGTTTACCAGTTATACGTTTCACAGAGAAAGAATGAGAATGGGAGATGCACAGAAAGCTTTTTCTTCGAAGGGAATTCAAGCTGTTCCGCAAGTTCACCCAGACCAAGGTTTGCTTCTGTAAGCACACGGCATGTCGGAACATCTCTGTGTATCTCTGAGACTCTAAGTAAGCTCTGTGCAAATCTCAAGTGGCAAACTTTGGGGGAATCAGATTTGTTTACTACTAAAACCCAACATTCAAGGTCAGATTAACCCAAGTGCTTTTGCTTTTAGCCGTACTTACATCAGGGAAAAAATAAGTACCGTCCGTGGAACCGGTAATATGGTTTACCATAAGTTGCGCTGAAAGATCGTTGATGATGTGATAGCGCACTTTAAACGTGATTCTATTGGTAGAAGCAACGGTCTGCGACATGAACCTAGCGCCAGTTAAATTAGAAGCATTGTTCCCAAAAACATGTTCTGGCCCTTTTCTCCATCTTTCGTATTCCATAATCACACGCAGCTTTGCAATTGGTCTAAACTGAAGACCAACGATTATCTGATCGGCATTCTCTCCTAAGAAATTACCAAGTCCATAGTTTGCATGCGCATAAGTGGTAGTTGGGATGTAATGGCTATAAACTCCTGGGCGTGTTCTTGTATAGCTACCGTAAGCTTTCAGGTTCCATTTGGTGAACGGTCTTGTTTGCAATCCAAGCTGATATCCTAAAGAATTACGTTGGTTTTTAGAATCAAACATGGTGGATAGCCGTATTTCATCTATTAGAATACTGCCGTAAACCTGTCCCCATCCAAATACATCCCAACTCAGATCTGCATAAACCTGACTGTTTTGTCCAGCACTGTTATTCTGGCCATTAAAGCTTTGATCAAGAGCTGTGTAAAACATCAATGGTATAAAATGACCGATGTTGAGATTATTATCTGCGATTATGACAGAGCTACCAAAGCTTAGAGAAAGATATTTCCAAAGACGAACCGTAATCAAGTTGGCCGCGAAGAATTTTTGATGAAAAACTTGCCTATATGCTCCATTTCCTGTGATGTACGAACGAGAACTGTCAACAATTTCAGAGTTCAACCATCCGATAGTATAAGTTAGCTCTGCCCATTTTATTGGCTTCAACTGTAAATGGAATCGTGGAAAACTCGGTGGGCGCTTGGAGAGAATAACTTGATTTCTTCCAGCAGACCCCAATTCCAAATTATCCTTTAGAATTCCAACCTGTCCCCATTTCCATCCGTAAGTTATTCCTCCTCTCAATTCGTAATATTCTATTGCGCCATTTGTAGTTTTAGAACCACGATAAACCCCTCCCATTTCGGGACTAAGGTTTGGGCTACTGCTCCAATTCGGCTTTTCAACAAAATCAATTAGGCTGAAATAGAACCCGAAACCTTTACCTATACGTCCGAACATTTCACCTCCCCGCCAATGTTTCAATCTAAGATCTCCGTTAGTGTTTATTCCACCAAGGCCTGAAAATATTGGGTTGACTGTGACCTGAAAAAGATCATTTGCGAAGTAGAAAAGGTCTAAACGCTTCTTGGTGTCTCGGTCAGCAAACATCCTTCGTTTAAAGAACTTTTTCTTCGGTATCACCTTCCCCATACCGATGTCTTTGCCAAATTCCTGCATCCAAAATCCAAGCTCCTTCTGTTGAATCGGATTCAACTTTGCAGATGTATCTGCAGCCATGAGCATATCTGCAATTTCCTTCCTAGAGAGTGGTAATACAGCTGGATTATAATGCACTACACCTAAAACCCGTAGCTCTGAAAGAAAATTGTAAACGTCCTCGTGATCTGTGTGATACGGAATGTATTGCGCCTTAGCTTCTCTTCGCAATCCGCAGAAAATGATCGTAAGCACCAAGATGAGTAAAGTAGTTGTTCTCAATATGCGTGTTTTTCTCCTTTATACATGTTCCAAACTGTTTGCAGTATGATCCGGATATCAAGCATAAAACTCCAATTTTCTATATACCAGATATCGTAATCTACGCGTTTCTGCATCTGAGATACCTGTTTGGTTTCTCCTCTTGCTCCATTCACCTGAGCCCACCCGGTAATTCCTGGTTTTACCAGATGGCGTTGCAGGTAGTTGTCCACCACCTTTTTGGATTCAACATTTAGCGGTTCGGGGTGCGGCCGTGGGCCGATTACGCTCATATCGCCAAAAAGAACGTTGATGAACTGAGGTAACTCATCCAAATTAGACTTTCGCAGAAAGGCTCCGACCTTGGTAATTCTGGGATCGTTCTTTTTCGCCTGCTGATACTTCCCTTCCTTCACGTCTTCAGAATCCGTACTCATACTTCTAAATTTCAAGGCCTTGAATGGAATATTATTGAGCCCCCATCTTGCCTGTGAAAAGAATATCGGACCCTTTGAATCAAGCTTTATGAATATGGCTATAAGAATGAACAATGGCGGAAGCACCGTTATCAATAGCAAGCCACTGAAAATGATGTCAAACATTCTTTTCAACGTCTTGTAACGAAGTCGTTCCAACGGGTTTTTCCGTACGGCAATTATTGGAATGTCATCAAAGAATTGTACCTGATATCGTTCTGAATAGAACTTAAGACCTTGCGGAAGTACATATGGCTGAACTGTATGGGAAAGACATTCGGAAACCACTCGGTCAAGATCATCCTGACTCAAACTCCTCTCATCAATAAAAACCCTGTTCGGTTTAGCTGAATCAATCAGTTCATCCAGCTGCCGTATCATCTCATCGATCGAATACCCTTTTTCACAATCAAGTCTTCCCATAATAGAATAGCCCATCCAAGGCCGTCTTCGAATAGCCTCATATATCTCCAAACTCACTTTAGAAGTGCCAACAAAAATTACTTTGTCCTTTCTGTTGGAACTGAGAAAATGAAACAGCCTACGGAACAGGTATTTTCTCAAAAACAACAAAGGGAATAGAACTACGAAGAACGCTAAAAACCCGACCCGCTCATCTCCACCAGTATCTACCAGAAACGCTGAGATAGTGTAAACAGCAACCATCATAATGGCAATCCGCATGGAGATCAACAGGTCTTGTGCCGCATTCTTCAATCGGAAATTGTTGTAATAATCGAGATTGTCAACGAACTGAAACCATCCAAACAGTAGAATGAACCAATGAAGCAAGTCGCGCTTCCTTAAAGGAAAATTGAAATTGTGCGATAACCACAAAGCAGCAACAAATGCTAATGAGACGCAAATGAGGTCTGATAAGAACCTAAGGGCTATGGAACGGTCGCGAAAGTTCATTTACAACTATTGCAAACAAATTTCGTCAATGTACGAGACATTCTGATGGTATTCCAACTGACCCTGTCTTTCATTCGAATTCGACAATTTTCCTGTTAATTCACGTAACACTGAGTGAACAATCATCGCTTCTGTAAAAGGTTGGTTGTAGAAACGCCTTCCACCAACGGAATAACAACTACTTCGTCCACCAAATCGCGGCCAACAATTTCTTGTGGAAGATAGTCTCCACCCTTTACAAGAATATTGGGCCTAAGTTCTTGAAGAAGCTCGAAAGGTGTGTCTTCCGAAAATACCATAATGGCATCCACAAAAGGTAACGCAGTCAGCGCTTCAACCCTTTGGTCAACGGAATTGACAGGTCGCGTTTCTCCTTTCAGTCGTTTGATGGAATCGTCAGAGTTCAATCCAACCACAAGCATATCGCCAAGGTCACGCGCTTCCTGCAATAACTTTCTATGTCCTTGATGCAACACATCGAAACAGCCGTTGGTGAAAACAACTTTTCTACCCGAGTTCTGGTGCTTGAAAACGGAGATGTCGCTATGAGAAATAATCTTAGAATGTCCTTTAAGAAATGCATCTAGTTCAGCACGGTGAACAACTGCTGTGCCCAATTTACTTACAACAATGCCAGCTGCAGCGTTGGCAACGAAAGCACTTTCTGCCAACGATTTTCCTTCTGCTAAACTGACACCGAACGCTGCCAGCACGGTATCTCCTGCTCCACTTACGTCATAAACTTCAAGTGCACGCGTTGGGATGTTCAAAACTCCATTCTCGGAAACAACGGTCATTCCATAGCTTGAACGGGTAGCAACAATATTCTGCACCTTGAACTGCCCACGGAGCTTATTGCAAAGCGCCACAACCATGTTGTCGTCATTCTTGATGCCTTTTCCGGCAATGGTCATTTCCAATTCGGCCAGGTTCGGAGTAATGAGAAATGCCCCTTCGTAACTCGTCCAATCGGACCGTTTAGGATCCACCAAAACGCGTTTCTGGTGTTGATTTGCTGCTTTGAAAATCAGTTCGAGAACCTCGTCCGACAGCGTTCCTTTGGCATAATCCGATAGAAGCACGATGTCTGATTTCGGAAGTTGCGCTAACAGATTGGCTTCAAATTCAGCCAATTGTTGTGTGGTCCAAATTAGGTCCTCTTCTCTATCAAATCTAACTATCTGCTGACCTGAAACCACACGGGTTTTTACAATGGTCGGCTGATCACTCTGAACAGCTGCGAATTGAACCCCTACTTTTTCACACGATTCAGCAACAATTCCTCCAGAAACGCAACCACCTACAAGTCCGAGCAAAACGACCTGAGCTCCTAACGAAGATACGTTTGCAGCTACATTTCCAGCTCCTCCAAGGGTGCTCCACTCTCGGTCTACCTTAACAATCGGAACCGGTGCTTCTGGGCTGATACGCGTAACCTTTCCCGCCACATATTGGTCGAGCATGATGTCGCCAATTACCAATATGCGTGGTCGGGGTTCCATAAATTCAGTTAAAATCAGACAATCATTCCAGCTCCAACAGTATTGTTGGTAGCCTCGTCAACTAAGATCAACGATCCTGTGTTTCGGTTCTTTCTATAACCATCAATAAACATTGGAACAGTTGTTCTAAGCGTAACTCTACCGATATCGTTCAAGCCAATCTGCTTGTCATCTTCAAGTTTCTGCATGGTATTGATGTTCATCTTATACTTGACATCTTTTACAATGCATCGTGCATCGCGAGAAGTGTGTTTCAACGCATATTTTCCACCAACTTGCATCGGACGGTCGCTCATCCAGCACATCATCACGTCAAACTCTTGCTCCTGTTTTGGCTGGTTTCCAACCTTTACAATCATGTCGCCTCGGCTGATATCAATATCATCTTCCAAGGTAATCGTGACGCTCATTGGCGGAAACGCCTTCTCAACAGGTCCATTCATAGAATCGATGGACTTGATCTTTGAAGTAAATCCTGAGGGAAGTACTGAAATCTCATCGCCTGCTCGGAAAATACCACCAGCTACTCGGCCTGCATATCCACGATAATCGTGATATTCAGTTGTCATTGGCCGGACAACGTACTGAACAGGGAAACGTGAATCAATATGGTTCTGATCGCTTCCAATATGTACGTTCTCCAGAATGTGCATCAACGTTGGTCCCTGATACCAATCCATGTTTTTAGACCTATCCACCACATTGTCTCCCAGCAAGGCGCTGATAGGCACAAAGCGAACATCCTTTATATCCAATTTAGCAGAGAAGTCTTCAAAATCCTTCCGAACCTTTTCGTAGGCTTTCTCACTGAATCCCTCAAGGTCCATCTTATTCACGCAAACAACCACGTGCGGAATCTGAAGCAATGAAGCAATGAACGCGTGCCGTTTGGTTTGCTCAATTACACCATGTCGTGCGTCCACAAGGATGATGGCCAAGTTGGCTGTTGACGCTCCGGTTACCATGTTTCTAGTGTACTGGATGTGTCCTGGAGTATCAGCAATGATGAACTTTCGCTTTGGTGTGGCGAAATAACGATAAGCCACATCGATGGTGATTCCCTGCTCACGCTCAGCACGCAATCCGTCTGTAAGCAAAGCAAGATTCACGTACTCTTCGCCTTTACGGTCGCTTACGGCCTGAATGGCTTCCATCTGATCTTCAAAGATCGATTTGCTATCATAAAGCAAACGCCCGATCAGTGTGCTTTTACCATCATCAACGCTTCCTGCGGTGGTGAAACGCAAAAGCTCCATATCCAGATAGCCAGTGCTGTCGTATTTTTCTATTGTTCCGTCTTCAGTCATCTTTTCTAAACTCAAAAATATCCTTGTTTCTTTCTGTCTTCCATTGCCGCTTCTGAACGTCTGTCGTCCGAACGTCCGCCTCTTTCTGTTACTCTTGTCGAAGCAACCTCATCAATGATGTCTTCCAATGTTGAAGCACTAGATAGCGTTGCTCCTGTACAGGTAAGGTCACCAATAGTCCGGAAGCGAACCTGCATCTCTTTCACCTCTTCATTGTCTTTCAGTTGCATGAAATCAGCATATGCCAAAAGATTTCCGTCACGTTCAAAACATTTACGCATGTGCGTGAAATAGAGACTAGGAATTGGAATTTCTTCTAGCAAAATGTACTGCCACACGTCCATTTCAGTCCAGTTAGAAATTGGGAACACACGGAAGTGCTCGCCCATGTTTTTCTTACCGTTGAAGATGTTCCAAAGCTCTGGGCGCTGATTTTTAGGGTCCCATTGTCCGAATTCGTCTCTGTGTGAGAAGAATCTTTCTTTGGCACGTGCCTTTTCCTCATCGCGTCTTGCTCCGCCAATAGCACAATCGAATTTGTGCTCTTCAATTGCATCCAACAATGGGGTAATCTGCAACGCATTTCTACTTGCGTTCACTCCTTTTTCCTCTACAACACGTCCTTTATCGATGCTCTCTTGAACTGAAGCCACAAGCAATCGGGCTCCAATGCGTTCTACCATCTCATCGCGGAATTCAATCGTTTCGGTGAAATTGTGGCCTGTATCAATGTGCATTAATGGAAATGGGATTTTTGCTGGCCAAAAAGCCTTCCGAGCCAAATGTGTTACCACAATTGAATCTTTTCCTCCGGAAAAAAGAAGAACCGGATTTTCGAATTGTGCGGCAACTTCGCGAAGCACATAAATTGATTCGGCTTCCAGTTCTCTCAGGTGTGTCAATTTGTATGAATCCATGAACTATTGTTTGATCAGCGGCAGTACCGAATCATAAATTTGTTTGGCGCAATCTTCTACCGATCGACCAACGGTTTTTACATCTAAAAACGGATTCTCAGGAGCCTCAAAGGGCGCATCCAACCCAGTAAAATTCTTGATCTGTCCAGCTCGTGCTTTGGCGTAAAGCCCTTTGACATCACGCTTTTCGCATTCTTCAAAAGGTGTATTCACGAAAACCTCCACCATATCATCGCCAAGAATGTCTTTTGCCTGCTGGCGGATGTCTTTTGTAGGACTCACAAAGCAATTCAATGTGACAATTCCGCAATTGACAAAAAGCTTCGACACTTCTGAAATCCTACGGATATTCTCCTTCCTATCTTCTTCCGAAAAACTCAGATTATTGTTGATGCCAGAACGGATATTATCCCCATCCAAAACCTGAGTCAGTATGCCTTCTGCCGCCAACATTTGTTCTAAAGCAACGGCAATGGTGGTCTTTCCAGAACCCGATAACCCTGTCATCCAAACCACCAGCCCCTTTTGGTGCAATAGTGTTTCCTTATCAGACCGCTGCAAAATGCAGTCGAACGTTGTATGGATGTTATCTGGAGTGGTGCTCATTTGGGCGCGCGAAGGTAAGCAATTGCTTGTTTTTAAACGAATTCGCGTTTGGATGCTGCGTAGTCCGAATACTTAACTTCGCATCATTCATTTTAGAAAAATGACCAATAATGAACTGTTAGCGTTGAAACGGCCGATCGATCAGGTTGGTGTAGAGGAGCGCGTTGCCCGTTTTCAGACCAGAAGCATCAAGAACGAGGCGAAAAACCAAGGCATGAAGATGGTCTTGAGCATGATTGACCTCACCACATTAGAAGGGAAAGACACTCCTGGAAAAGTGCGGCAGATGTGCTACAAAGCGGCTCATTTGCATGATGCTTTGCCCGGACTTCCAACCGTTGCGGCTGTCTGCGTCTATCCAACACACGTAGCTACAGCAGTTGATGCGCTGAAAGGAACGGGTATCAAAGTAGCATCCGTTGCAACCGCTTTTCCATCAGGAAATTCATCCAGAGAAATCAAATTGGCTGACACCAAAATTGCGGTTGATGCGGGTGCGGGTGAGGTGGATATGGTCATTTCCAGAGGTGAATTCCTTTCTGGGAATTACAGTTTTGTGTTTGATGAGATTGCAGCTATCAAAGAGGCTTGTGGCAAAGCGCGCTTGAAAGTGATTCTGGAAACAGGCGAACTCTCTACCTTGGATAATGTGCGCCACGCAAGCGATATCGCCATGCTGGCCGGAGCCGATTTCATTAAAACCTCCACGGGAAAGATCAGTCCAGCGGCTACAATGTCTGTTACTTTGGTGATGCTAGAGGCCATTCGCGATTTCTACTATGAAACCGGCAAAATGGTTGGAATGAAACCCGCTGGTGGCATCAGCAAAAGCAAACTGGCTCTTCACAACCTCGTGATGGTGAAAGAAACATTGGGTGATGCATGGCTGAGCAACGAATGGTTCCGTTTTGGCGCCAGTAGCTTGGCCAATGATGTGCTGATGCAATTAGCACGACAGGCTGATGGACGATATCAAGGATTGGATTATTTCAGTAAAGATTGATGACAAAAAAGACAGAAACTAAGCTCGATTTCGGTTCAAAATGGGATTATTCGGCTGCGCCAGAGAGTGCAGACCATGCTTCCATCAAGGAGGAGTACAGCCTATTTATCAACGGGAAATTTGTGAAAGCGGAGGGCGGGAAGAAGTTCGCTTCCATCAGTCCGAGCACCGAAAAGCACATCGCTTATTTCGCGGAAGCTTCTGATAAAGATGTGGATAAAGCGGTGAAAGCTGCGCGGAAAGCCTACAATGAAGTTTGGAGCGTAATGCCTCCGAAAGAACGGGCGAAATACATCTATCGCATTGCTCGATTGATACAGGAAAGAGCTCGTGAATTCGCTGTCTTGGAAAGCATCGATGGTGGAAAACCGATCCGCGAAAGCCGCGATGTGGATGTGCCAATTGCGGCAAATCACTTCTTCTACTATGCGGGTTGGGCAGATAAATTAGAGTACGCTTTTCCAGGTAAAACGGCCACACCAGTTGGTGTTGCCGGGCAGATCATTCCGTGGAATTTCCCTTTGTTGATGGCCGCGTGGAAGATCGCGCCAGCATTGGCCTGCGGTAATACAGTCGTGCTTAAACCAGCCGAAACAACTCCATTAACTGCCATGAAATTGGCCGAACTCATTCACGATAGTGGATTGCCCGCTGGTGTGGTGAATATCGTGACGGGGGCAGGTGCAACTGGTGCAGCGATTGTCAATCACCCCGATGTGGACAAAGTTGCTTTTACTGGTTCAACTGGCGTTGGAAAGATCATTCAGAAAGCAATTGCTGGCACGAATAAGACCGCCACTTTGGAGCTAGGTGGAAAGGCAGCAAACATCATTTTTGATGATGCTCCAATTGATCAAGCAGTCGAAGGCATCATCAACGGGATTTTCTTCAACCAAGGACATGTTTGCTGTGCTGGTTCTCGACTTTTCGTTCAGGAAAATGTGAAAGACATCGTTATCAAGAAATTGAAAGACCGATTGAGCACACTGATCGTGGGCGATCCGATGGACAAGAACACGGATGTAGGCGCCATCAACTCGAAAGAGCAGCTCGACACCATTAACAAATACCTGAAGATCGGTGTGGAAGAAGGCGCAGAGATCTATCAACCCGATTGCACGCTTCCAAAGAAAGGAAACTGGTGCAAACCAACACTTTTCTTAGAAGCATCGCAAAGCCACCGAATTGTTCAGGAAGAGATTTTCGGACCTGTTCTCACTGTTCAGACTTTCCGAACCATTGATGAGGTGATTGATAAGGCGAACAACACCCCCTTCGGTCTTTCAGCAGGTGTGTGGACCGACAAAGGATCTAAAATCTTCAATCTTACCTCTAAGTTGAGAGCTGGAGTTATTTGGGCGAACACCTACAACAAATTTGACCCAACATCGCCTTTCGGTGGTTACAAGGAAAGCGGCTACGGACGCGAGGGTGGATTGCAAGGATTGTTGCCTTACGTACGATTAACTTAACCGCAAAGACGCAAAGGTTTTTCGCAAAGGGCGCAGAGAAAATGATTAGTAATGCAGCAATATTGACTGAGAATGAACTCGCGAAAGAGGTCATAGGCTGTGCGATCACGGTTCATCGGAATTTGGGGCCAGGACTTTTGGAGAACGCGTATCAACAATGCTTAGCATATGAACTGCGAAATCATGGATTGAGTGTTGAAGTTGAAAAACCGATGCCTCTGATTTATGATGAAATTAAAATGGACTGCGGTTATCGGATTGACATTCTAGTTGAAAACAAACTAATTCTGGAATTGAAAGTGGTTGAGGAACTGAATGACGTTCATCTTGCTCAAACCCTGACCTATTTAAAACTGAGCCGGTGCAAACTTGGTCTGCTTATGAACTTCGATGTTGCGATTCTCAAAAATGGAATTAAACGAGTAGTTAATGGATTATAACTCCGCGTTCTTTGCGCAACCTTTGCGCCTCCGCGGTTAAAAGATAAACATGAGCAGATTGGAAGTACTCAAAACATACAAGATCTACATCGGAGGAGCTTTTCCGAGAACTGAAAGTGGCCGATTTTATCCAGTGACGCTGAAGAACGGAACAGTGACGAATATCTGCCTAAGTAGTAGAAAAGATCTACGGAATGCGGTAGTTGCGGCTCGGAATGCTTTTGAAGGCTGGAGCTCAAGGACTGCATTCAATCGAAGCCAGATTCTGTACAGAATTGCTGAGATGTTGGAAGGTCGAAAAGCTCAGTTTGTAGAGGAATTGATGGCTGTTGGCACTTCGACAGGCTCAGTGACCGAGGCAGCTGCCGCGCAAGAAGTTGAGGCTTCGATTGACCGCTGCGTCTATTTTGCTGGCTGGTGCGATAAGTACACGCAGGTTTTCGGCAGCGTCAACCCCGTAGCGTCCTCCCATTTCAATTTCAGCACGCAGGAGCCAACGGGCGTGGTGACCATCATCGCGCCTGAAAGTCCTTCTTTGCTTGGTCTGGTCAGTTGTGTGATGCCAGTAATCGCTGGCGGAAATACCTGCGTTGTTCTTGCTTCAGAGAACTCGCCACACGTGGCAGTCACCTTTGCTGAGGTTCTGAATTCATCCGATGTCCCAGGCGGAGTCATCAACATTCTCACTGGAAAAGAAGACGAATTGGCCGATCAATTCAGTTCGCATATGGATGTGAATGCCACCATCTACTGCCGCCAGAAATACCTCAAAAAGACGAAGGAAAATGGCGCGCTGAACGTAAAACGAATCATCGATTGGAGCGGAAAGGATTGGTATAAAGAAGGCGATGACCCTTATTTGCTTCTGGCTACGCAAGAGGTGAAAACCACTTGGCACCCGATTGAAAACATTGCTGGCACCAAATCCGGTTATTGAGATAAATGCCTGAATTTGCTCCGATATTAGTTGGGATCTCGGTCCTTTTTCTGCTGGTAGCGCTCTATTCGGGCAAGATCAGGGCTGAGGTTGCCTTCTTCTCAGCAGTAATGTTCCTCACGGTTTTTGGCGTTCTGACCCCGAAGGAAGCGATCAGCGGTTTTGCGAACGAGCAGTTGGCGGTCATAATCCTGTTGCTCATTCTCAGCGACACCATCCGAAAGACCAACGTGATGGACGCGCTTTTCAACCGCCTGTTCAAAGGCACAAAAAGTCAGCGCTCGTTCGTTGCTAGAATGATGCTTTTCATTGCGCCTGCATCTGCCTTCTTCAACAATACTCCACTTGTGGCCATGATGATGCCCTATGTGCATAGCTGGTCGAAGCGGAACGGAATGTCGCCTTCAAAGCTGCTCATACCGCTTTCGTATGTCACCATTGTTGGTGGATGCATGACGTTGGTCGGCACAAGCACCAACCTGATCGTGAACGGAATGGCGGTAGATGCTGGCCTTCCTAGCTTGGGAATATTTGACTTCACGTGGATCGGATTACCACTAGCCGTAGTTGGCGGTGTTTACATGTTTTTCTTTTCCGACAAATTGTTGAAAGACCACCGTGACGCCATTGATGAATTTAAGGACGATTGGCGCGAATATTTTGTCGAAACAGAAGTGGGACAGACAACTGCTTTAATCGGAAAGTCCATTCAAGAGGCCGGATTGCGCAACCTGAAGGGGAACTTCTTGGTGGAAATTGTGCGCAACGACCGCATCATCACACCTGTTTCTCCCTCACATATACTTCGAGCGCACGATAGATTGATCTTCACTGGTGGTTTGGATACGATTCAGGAACTGGCTAAGGCAGACATGGGTCTCAGCTTGCCAAAAACCTGTGATGCTGATCACCTTTCCGATGTGGTGGAAGTGGTCATTTCCTACAACAGTTCGCTGATTGGAAAGACCGTTAAAGACTCTGATTTCCGTGGAAAGTATGATGCCGCCATTGTTGCCGTGCACCGAAACGGAGAGAAACTATCTGGCAAACTGGGAGATATTGAGTTGGAAGCGGGAGATGCACTTCTACTGTTTGCCGGTCGAGATTTCTACAAACGGGCTACAGAGAACGCGTTCTATACCATTTCGAAAAAACAGAATGTTCGGGTTCAAGGTAGAAAGGCCTTGATGGTGATCTTGGGTGTAATGGCCTCCATTATCATATCTGCACTTACGCCTGTTCCATTGTTCACTTGCCTGCTTCTGGTACTTGCCGGATCACTTTTGGGAGGAATATTAACAACCACAGAAGTGCGTAAAGGGCTAGATGTGAACCTTCTTGTGATCATGGCTTTTGGACTCGCGCTCGGAAAGGCACTGATAAACAGCGGTGCCGCAGATCTCATTGCCGATCAGGTTCTACTTCACGGAAAATCGCTTGGTCCGGTGGCGGTCATTGCTGGCATCTTCACCGTTACAAACGTTCTTGGCGCTTACATGACCAACAAGGCGGCAGTGGCGCTCATATTCCCCATTTCCATCAGCCTGGCGCAAAGCATGAACCTGCCCATTGAGCCCTTCATTCTTGTGGTAGCATTTGGTGGAGCGGCAAGCTTCATCACTCCCATCGGTTATCAGACAAACCTGATGGTTTACGGTTCGGGCGGTTACAGCTTCGGAGATTTTATGCGCATCGGACTTCCACTCGCGCTCATATATATCATTCTGGGAACGCTACTGCTTTCTTGGCGGTATGGTCTTTTCTAAAAAGGAGTTCCTTACATATTTGGAATGTCGCCTTTGTCGAAAGCACCGTAAAGATCTTTCACCTCGTCTTCCTTGAATTTCATGACCAGATCCAAGGCTGCAGGCACCACATCTGAACTGACAATGATCAAGGTTCCAGGGGTTGCGTTCTTCACCGCGTAGGTAATCGCTTCTTCTTCAGATCGGATCACTTTCCTTGGCTTGTTCGGGTCTACCGAATCGATGCCTGCCTCTAGTAGCGCGATCAACTCTGAGTCCGTTTTGCCACGCAGGTTTCTATCCTGACGGATGATGATCTCGTCAAACATCTCAGCAGCAATGGCACCGAGGTCTTTCGTGTCCTCATCGCGTCTATCGCCCACACCTGCAATGATGCCCACTTTTGGAGAACCATCCATTTTGGCCACCAATTGCGCCAAGGCCCTGAAGCCAGCTGCATTGTGCGCATAATCCAGCATGATATTGAAATTCTTGAACTGGAACAGGTTCAGTCGTCCAGGCGTTTGCGATGGCGAGGGAATGAACGACTCCAGCGCCACCTTGATATCTTCCACTGAAAATTCCCTCAAATAGGCCGTCAAAGTCGCAGGAAGCACGTTCTGAATCATGAAATCAGCTCGTCCGCCCATCGTCAACGGCACATTCACTGCCTTGGTGATGCGGATCTTCCATTCTCCTTTCATGATGGTGATGTATCCGTTCTCATAAATGGCCGAAATACCCCCGTTTGCCGCATGTTTCTTGATGCGCGGGCTGTTCTCGTCCATGGAGAAAAGTGCCACGTTGCTCTTCACGTTCTGTCGCATTTCGTACACACGGTCGTCATCGGCATTCAGAATGGCATATCCCGAAGGAAGAACCACTTCTGGAATGACGCCTTTCACTTTGGCCAATTGATCGAGTGTGTGAATTCCTTTCAATCCGAGATGATCAGAAGCTACGTTCGTCACAATGCCGATATCGCAGCGCTTGAAACCAAGACCCGCCCTGAGCAATCCGCCTCTTGCGCATTCGAGCACGGCAAAGTTGACAGTTGGGTCTTTCAGTACAAATTCGGCACTGGCCGGACCCGTGCAATCGCCCTTCATCAAAAGTCTATTCTGAATATAAACGCCATCGGTGGTGGTGTAGCCGACCTTGAAGCCCTTGAGGCGCATCATGTGCGCTATCAAACGCGTAGTTGTCGTTTTTCCATTTGTTCCGGTAACGGCCACAATTGGAATTCGGGCCGTTTCTCCCGGAGGATAAAGCATGTCCATGACATGTGCGGCCACATTTCGGCCCAAACCACTGCTTGGCGCCAAGTGCATTCGGAAGCCTGGTGCAGCATTCACTTCAAGCACCGCTCCACCTGTTTCGGTCAACGGAACATCAATGGCGGTGGTCATGATATCGATGCCGCAGATGTCTAGACCAATGATACGGCTGATGCGTTCGGCCATGAAAACGTTGTAGGGATGAACGATATCCGTCACATCCTCAGCCGTTCCACCTGTACTCAGGTTTCCTGTGTCCTTCAGTTTCACGAATTCCCCCTCCGGAGCGACCGTTTCGAGTGAATAACCCTTCGCCTTAAGAATGGCCAAGGTCATATCATTTACAGTGATCTCGGTCAGCACATTCTCGTGTCCGTAGCCTCTTCGCGGATCTCGGTTGGTTTCATCTATGAGTTGCTGAATGGTGCTTTTCCCGTCTCCAACCACATGGGCTGGCGTTCGCTTGGCGGCTGCCACCAATTTGTGGTCGATGACCAACAAGCGATAATCATCTCCTGTGATGAATTTCTCCACAATCACCGAACGGCTGATCTCCTTAGCTGCTTCAAACGCCACAATGGCGTCTTCTGTGGTCATTATATCGGTGGTAATTCCACGCCCGTGATTTCCATTGATCGGTTTTAGCACCAGCGGGAAACCGATGCGGGCAATGGCATCTTCCAATCCGCCAACAGAACGAACGATGTCGCCTTTTGGAACAGGAACCTCCGCAGCTTCCAACAGGAATTTCGTGTCTTCCTTATCGCAAGCAATTTCCACTCCGATGCTCGAAGTTTGGCTCGTTACCGTGGCCTGAATGCGTTTCTGATTGGCGCCATAACCCAATTGACAGAGTGAATATTTATTCAATCGAATCCAAGGAATGCCGCGGACCTGAGCTTCTTCCACAATAGAACCTGTGCTAGGCCCGAGGCGTTCGCTTTCGCGGAGTTCGCGCATCTCGCGAACGTCCTTTTCGAGGTCATATTCTTCGCCTGTGATCAATGCTTCGGCAATGCTGACGGCTGCTTTGGCGGCATAACGACCCACCTTTTCTTCCATGTAGCTGAACACCACGAAATAGACGCCATCTTCTCCATAGGTTCTGGTTCTTCCGAAACCCGTGTCCATCCCCGCGAGGGTCTGTATTTCGAGGGCGATGTGTTCAATGACATGACCCATCCAAGTTCCTTCCTTCACTCGCATGAAGAATCCTCCTTCCACGCTTTCGGAACAACGATGCGAGAACATGCTTGGGAACATGGCTTCCAAGCGGTCGCCAAACCCAGGGATCTTATCCGTAGGTTGTTGCTCCATTTCTTCCAGATCCAAGACCATCACGATCAACTTATCTCTATTCACCGACCAATAGTTTGGCCCTCTCATCGCATTGATCTCTCTAATTCTCATTTTTTCGGTTGTTCAAATTCTTGGGGGAATTAACAAAAAAGAAGGGTCGATCGGACGAATTAAATGAGGAATATTGAAGTCTTGAAAATTCAACGACCATAATGAGCAGTCATTCGAAGCCAAGGGGGGTTCTTGTTCCGATAGGAGGAGGAGAAGACAGGGGGGAAGAGACGGCACCAGCATTGCCATTTGAGAAGAAAGGCGTTCTGAAACACGTTCTTGATAAGGCGAAAGGAGCTCAGTCTAAGGTCGTTCTGGTCACTTCTGCTTCTAGCATTCCGAAGGAAGTGAGTGAGGCTTACCGTGCCGGATTCAAGCGACTAGGCTGCGAGAATCTGGTTCATTATCACATGGTTGAAAAAGCAGAATGCAACGAAGAAACGTTGCTGAAAGATTTTGCTGAAGCGGATGTAGTCATGTTCAGTGGTGGAAATCAATCCAAGTTGCCCTTGAGGATCAGAAAGACCAAATTGCATCAGCTACTCAAAGAGCGATATTGGAACGACACCTTGGTCATTGCTGGAACCAGCGCTGGAGCTATGGCCATGTCGGAATTCATGGTAGCTGGTGGGAGCGCTTCAGAAGCGTTTGTAAAAGGGGCCGTTCACATGCGGACTGGCCTTGGTTTCATTCCTGAGTTGATCATTGATACGCATTTTGTGCGAAGGGGTCGTTTCGGACGCTTGGCTGAGGCCGTTGCCATTCATCCACAGTGCGTGGGCATTGGCTTGGCTGAAAACACGGGTGTGATCATTGAAGACGGAGACCATTTCACGGTCATCGGTTCAGGAATGGCCATTTTGATGGATCCGCGAAGCGTGAAGCACAACAACCATTCGATCTTGAAGGAAGGAACCTTGATGTCGATGACCAACCTGACCACCCATTTTCTATCGAACGGTGATAAGTTCCGCCTGTCGGACCACAGCACCGAGGTGTTGCCGATGGGACAGTCGTTTATCTAAAACCTACTTGTAAATAGCGAGCTGCATCGCTTCACCCTCCTTCACGTAACCGCGATACATGCCGGCCGTGTTGAATTCCATGCTCAGGTTTCCTTGCTGATCGAGCGCAATGAGGCCGCCATCGCCACCTAGTTCCAACACACGTTTTCGGATGACCTCCGCGCAAGCATCGACCAAGGAAATTCCTTTGAATTCAATGAGGGCAGAAACCTCGTACGCCACCACACCACGGATGAAGAACTCGCCACTACCCGTGCACGAAACAGCACAAGTATTATTGTTTGCGTAGGTTCCAGCCCCGATGATCGGGCTGTCTCCTACCCTTCCGTATTTTTTGTTGGTCATGCCGCCAGTAGATGTGGCTGCTGCGAGGTTGCCTTCCTTATCCAAGGCCACCGCGCCTACTGTTCCGAATTTTCGGTCGGGATTAATGTTGTGATCCAAGGCAATTTCATCCGTTCCACGAACAGAAAGCCACTGTTTTCTTCTCCATTCCTCGTCAAAATAAGATGCTGGCTCAAAGTCAACATTCATCTCTTTACCGAAGGCTTCAGCTCCTGCACCCGACAAGAGCACATGTTCCGATTTTTCCATCACCAAACGCGCCAGAGAAACCGGGTTTTTCACGCTTGTCACGCCACAGACTGCACCTGCCATCCGGTCCTTTCCGCTCATGATGGATGCGTCCATTTCGTGCAGACCATCAGCCGTAAAAACGGAACCTTTCCCTGCGTTGAAAAGCGGACTGTCTTCCATGATCTTCACCGCCAGTTCCACGGCATCCAAGGCCGAAGCACCTTTCGAAAGAAGGGCATTCCCTGCTTCCAAGGCCACTTTTAATGCTTCCAGATAGGCAGCTTCCTTCTCCGCACTCATCTCACTTTTTAGCAGCGTTCCTGCTCCACCATGAATGACCAATGTTGTCTTGTGCATCTCCTTGAATTTGAGGCGAAGATAGTGGGCAAAGTTTGACCGAGGCGGCTCTCTTCCTCGACAAGGCAATCGCATAAAAATTTGATTAGCGAATAACGATTAGCGAACTGCGATTGACGATTTCTGCTACTTCAAGAACAGGGATTGATTGGCTTTCAGAATTTCATATTTCGGCTTGCCCAAAAAATGAATCCTATTGATTGCGACAATCGCATTTCGCTGATCGATAATCGTTGTTCGCAAATCATCTGAATCGAGAATAAACAAGTTTACTGATTCAGGGATTTAGTAGGCGATTGTTCTGTCCTCTTGGAAAGAAGGGGTTGGGAAAGGCCTTCAAAATCTTACTTTCGCGGCATGATGGAGCAAGCAATAAAAGGCGCCTACGAAGGCGGATTGGAGATACTGAAAGTGTACGGAACCGAGTTTTCGGTAGATGTGAAAGAGGATAAAAGTCCGCTGACCGAAGCCGACCGCAGAGCGCACAACAAGATCATGGAGTTTTTGGATGGAACCGGAATTCCTGTTTTGAGCGAAGAAGGAAAAGCACTTTCGTATGATGAGCGCAAAGCTTGGAGCCAATTCTGGCTCGTAGATCCGTTGGATGGCACCAAGGAGTTCATCAAACGCAATGGCGAGTTCACCGTGAATATTGCTCTTATTGAGAATGGCGTGCCTGTTTCGGGTGTGATCTACGTTCCAGTGAAGGACGAAATGTACCTCGGAATAGAAGGAAAAGGCGCTTTCAAGATCAGCGAATATTCTAAGATTCACGCTTCTCACACCGATCTGGAAGACCTTCTATCCAAAGGAAATAAACTGCCGATTGATACTGGAAGAACCACTTTCTCGATGGTAGGAAGCCGTTCGCACATGAGCGATGAAACGTTGGAGTACTTTGAAAAGATGAAGCAAGAGCATGGCGATGTGGAAATGGTTTCGATGGGAAGCTCTTTGAAACTGTGTTTGGTAGCCGAAGGCGCTGCCGATGTGTATCCTCGCTTTGCCCCAACCATGGAATGGGACACGGGTGCTGGCGATGCCATTGCCCGTAATGCAGGCTGCGTGGTGACCGAACAGGACGAAGTAACGCCACTGCGCTACAATAAGGAGAACCTGCTAAACCCTTGGTTTATCGTAAAAGCTCCTTAAACACAAAACCAGCTAGGTTTTGGAAACCTAACAGGTTTCAGACAGTCCAAACCAGCATAGCTCCATCCAGTTTTTTCCACCCCAAGTTGAGTTCCGTTTTTACGTCTTCGTAAACGAAACTGCTTGGTAGAAACTCTTCCTCAATGGAATGAATGGTGATCGGGTCGCGGAAATCCAACGCAGGCAAGGCGTTGTATTTGTAGATGGCCTCTTTGGCCGCCCAAAAGAGCGTAGTGGTTTCGATGTCTTGCGCCATTTGCAGTTCATTCTCATCCAGAAAACGGTCGCGCACTTTCAGCACATTGGGTTTGTAGTGCTGCACATCCACTCCCAATCTACCTTTACCTAGCAGGATGGCCGCATAACCTTCGGTGTGCGAAATGGAAACATCGAAGGGAAGATCGGGCAGCAGTGGTTTTCCGTGCTCATCTTTGGAAACCTTGGGCATGGCACCCAGCATTTCGGCCAATAACAATCGCGAAGCATAGCGCTGCAACTGCGTGCGCGGATGCCTTACAGAAAGTGCTGCTGACAGTTCGGGGAAATCCTTCTCAAATCGATTCTCAGAACCGTCAATTCTCCAAAGCCCCAGTCGGTTTCTTCCGACCACTATTTCCTCTATAAGTGGCACTATCTGTACTTGGCCAAATGTATTTTAATGGGCTGGTAGCATCCATCAAATGCCTCTTGCATGAGCCAATGCCCAGCGGCCAATTCCAGGTATTCGTAAGGTCCTTTCATGTACTGTGCGGTGCCTTGCACGCCAACAGGTCCGATGGCAATGTCCTTATTACCCCAGATCATCAGGGTCGGAGTTTTCACCTCCAGGTATTGGTCTACTTTCTCCCCCTTCTTAAGCAATTTGTAATTGGCCCTATAGTAACCGAGTGATGCTTTCAGGGCGGGTTTATTCCCTATCACATCCAAGTAATCCTGTAATTCCTCTGGCGAACTCTTTTTCCACACTTTCCGCAGGTTCTGCCTGTCTTTCTTCAGCAAGAACCATTCGGGAATGCCGCGCCATTGGAAAAAGGCCATGTACTGGCTCATTTTCTTTTGCTTCTTATCAAAACGAACAGCATCGCTGAAAGCCTTGAGATGCGGAACAGACATGGCCGTCCAACTTTTCACCCGCTCGGGATAAAGCCCCACCACTGCCCAGCCAATGGCCGAGCCCCAATCGTGACCAATAAGTTGGAAACGCTTTATTCCGAATGCATCGGCAATTCCAACCACATCGCTCGCTAGTTTTTCTATCTCATATGCCTTCACGTCCGTTGGTCTGGCCTGCGGACTGAAACCGCGCTGATCGGGTGCAATGCAGTAGTAGCCTTCGGCAGAAAGTTTCTCCATCAGCTCCGTCCACATATGCGAGGTTTCGGGCCAGCCGTGAAGCAATATCACAGGTTCATCTGTTGGTTTTCCAGCCACGCGGCATTTGAACGTGAGGCCGTTTACTTCTTTATTTACAATATCGATGGTTGCCATGGCGTTGAGGGTTGCGGTCAGAATGACCATTGACAAAAACAGTCGTTTCATTACTACAATACTACGTTATTCATCAAGATGAGAACATTCCTTACTCTCCTTTCCTTCTGGATTCTGGTGGGAAAAGCACAGAATCTGGCGCTTTCCAAAGCCGCCACAGCACTGACCGAGCAGAAAGTGATCTACGACCCAAGCTACTTCAAAATCAGTTATCCGAATGGGGATGTTCCAAGCGATAAGGGCGTTTGCACCGATGTGGTTATCCGTGCTTATCGCAAACTGGGCACCGACCTTCAGCAGCTGGTGCACGAAGACATGGCTGCCAATTTCAGTCTTTACCCGAAAAATTGGGGATTGAAATCGACCGACAGGAACATTGATCATCGTAGAGTACCCAATCTGATGCGGTTCTTTGAGCGTCACGGAACATCATTACCGAAATCAAAAAAGCCTGAAGATTACTTGCCAGGCGACATCGTTACATGGAATTTGGGAGGTGGGCTAACACACATCGGGATAGTGGTTGACCAGACAAGCCTATTCGGCAAAACGCCATTGATCGTTCACAACATTGGTTCTGGACAAGTGGTGGAAGATTGCCTGTTCCGCTTCGAAATAACGGGGCACTATCGCTACGGAAACTAGGCGCAGCCCTTCAGCGGACACGAACCGCAACGCGTGCCTTTGCGCTTATACTTCTCGCAGCAGCTTTTCTTTTTCTTCTTCTTGAATTCAAGAATTGGGAAAGACCACGGAGTTTCCTTTTCGGTGATGGAAGAAATAAGCGGAATTGTTTGCACGGAATAAAAGTATCTGACCAATGGTCGGTGAGCAATACCCTATTTGGGCTATTCCTCATATTTGCAGGATGAACCAAGTAGCTACATTTCTCGAAACCGAACGGCTTAGACTAAGACCACTCAGAGCCGATGACCTCGAACTTTTTGTGGATCTTGATAGCGACCCCGAAGTAATGCGCTACCTGACAGGAGGTGCGCCACAATCGCGCGAGCATTATGAGAAGCGCGTACCCGAATTGCTGCTTTACATGTCCGAAAATCCTGGCCTCGGGCTTTGGCCCACCTATCTCAAAGACACGAATGAATTCATTGGTTGGTACATCTTAAAGCATTTGCCCGATAATGGCGAAGTGGAGGTCGGTTTCCGCATCAAGAAGAAATTCTGGAGCAAAGGCTATTCCACCGAAGCAGGAAAGGCACTCATCAAACACGGTTTCGAAACGGTCGGACTGGAGAAGATAGCCGCCATCGTTGACCCCGAAAATCTGGCTTCACAAGCGGTGATCAAGAAGATCGGCCTGAAGCAGAAAGGAACAGGCGTTTGGTATGGGGTGGAGTGTCTTTATTTTGAGTTGAACCTCTCCTCTCTTTAGACGCATTTTGCCTGAAGGGTTTCAATCGCCTGGTCTGAAAGGCTTTTAACTGGAAGATACACCTTACTCCTCTTACCAAGGCTCAAAACGAAATACTCAGGCCTTCTGCAAATTTTATCAAACTTCCCATAATCTATTTTTGTGAAGGCACCGTCTTCCTCAATCATCAGTTGGTTTTCTCCCAATTCCAATTGGAAGTCGATGGTTTTGAAGTTCTTCCAAAAAACAACTACCCACCAAACAGGTTTGAAAAAATAGTAAACGGATAATACGACTAAAAAACCTCCAAAAGCAATTTCGAGTCTATCAGTGGCGAAATCATAGATTTTGAGTCCTATTACAAAATAAACTGGGCCACCAATAAAGCGTACTAATCCAAGCCACTTGCTTACACCGAGATAATATTCGTAAACGAACATTTTGATTCGCTGCTTGCGGGTAATTGTTAGTTGCACCATCAAACCAACTTTTCCTCAGGCAGCCTTTTCAATCTGGTTTTAAGGAACGCAATCACTTCTTCATCCGATTTGAAGGAATCATCCAAGCGCACGAAGTGTTTGGCGAGTGCTTTGTAATTGTGTGTCATGGCAAAAAACCAGACCATAAAGAAGTCGATGCCTTCGAACACAATGGCTTTTTCCTTCACGTAAGAGTCCAAGTTATCGCGGAATTCCTTGGCCATATCCGTGTAGTGCATGGCGGGTTTGATGTGATGGATGATGTGGTAACCATCGTTAAAACACTGCTTGTTGTAGGCAACCTCGATGCAGGTAATGCTGTTGCGATAGCAATTGGCGGGCGCATCAGCATCTACAAAAGCGTGCTGTCCCCAGTTTCCGGCCATCATCGCGAAGCGAGTAAAAACGAACGGAATGATGAACACTACCAGAGTAGCCTGCCAGTTAAAAAAGCTCATTCCGATTACAAAAAGATACCAGGCCAACTCGCCTAGAACGGTGTTCTTGCGCAACTTGAATCGTTTTTTCCGCGTGAAATAATTGGTCAGATCCACCATTCCCAAGGTGAAGAAGCGTAGGAAATACTTCATGAAATCGCCAAAGCTATCGCGCTGATACTCGATGGTGCTGCTCAGGTCTTCGCGCAGGTTATTCTCAGGATGGTGCATGCCCATGTGATGCCCGAAATAGGTTTCGGGCGTTTCTCCGAAAAACGGTCCTAGAAACCATGGAATGATCTTGTTCATCCAGTCATAATCGCGCTTAAAAAGCGGTCGGTGACTGGTGCAATGCAGCATGAGAATGTAAGGTGGTGTGAAAAACGCCCAATTGATTCCCAGATAAATAGGTGCGATCCACCAACTGAATCTGCCCGGAATGTAGAGGTAGGCGGCAATCGGTATGATCACCAACAGGATCTTGATGATGAGATGGATGAAAACAATGTCGCGCTCATCGCGGATGAATTTCATCATGAACCGAGTGAAACTGCTTGTTTCCTTCGGAACAAACACCGGATCAGTAAAAGGTATTTCGGCTACGTGTCTCAATTTGCGAGGCGAAATTAACGAAATGCAGCTGCGCCTTTGGTTATTGCTCGTCAGTTCGGTCTCTGGGCAGACACAAGCCAATTGGTTTGGCTACGCGATTTTCTTAGCTTCGCAGCCCGTTAAAAACAAGCAATTCGCTGACTTTCAGCATTGACCATGTGGCAGACCATTGCTCGCATCATTCTTAGAAACCGTGTTGCTTTTTTGGTAGCGATAGGACTGATCACGGTAGTGATGGGCTACATGGCCACTTCCGTGAAGATCCGCTACGATTTTGCTGCGCTGCTGCCTGCCACAGATAGCACCTTGATCAATTACAAAGCCTTCAAACAGAAGTTCGGAGAGGATGGCGATGTGCTCATTATCGGTATTGAACAAGAGCAGCTTTTCAGAAAAGATATTTATGATGCCTGGTATGATCTGGGTGAAGAAATCCGCCAATTGGAGGGAATTGACCAGGTGATATCCGCAGCCAGATGTTATCATTTGGTTAGGAATGACAGTTTGAAAAGGTTCGATTTTAAACTGCTGAGTGAAGGGAAACCGAGCACGCAGTCCGAACTGGATTCCATCAAGGCGGAGATCATCAAGCTTAAATTCTACGACAAGTTGATGTGGAATGAGGAATCGCACATTTCGGTGATGGCGATAACCATGAACGCCAAGGTGCTGGACAGCAAGAAGCGTGTGGCACTTACGGACAAGGTCGTAAAAGCAGGAAAGAAATATGAAAAGGCGCTGGGCACGAATCTGCGCTATTCGGGCATGCCGTACATCCGCAGTCTGTTGGCCAAAATAGTGGCCAGCGAGATGCTGCTGTTCATCCTTTACGCAGCATTGGTAACAGCACTTATCATGTTCATCTTTTTCCGCTCGTTCAAAGTGGTGATGGTGGCCATGTTGGTGGTTGGAATCGGTGCCATTTGGTCCATCGGATTGGTGTCAGTCTTCGGTTTCCAACTATCAATCCTTACTGGCCTCGTGCCTCCCCTCATCATTGTGATCGGTGTGGCGAACTGCATCTTCCTGCTGAACAAGTATCATACAGAATACCGCTTGCACGGCAACAAGATCAAAGGGCTTTCGCGCGTGGTGCAAAAGGTGGGCAAAGCCACGCTTTTAACGAATGCTACCACGGCCGCAGGCTTCGCCACTTTCACAGTAGTAGAAAGCTCTGTAATGCGCGAATTCGGAGTGGTTGCATCCATTTCCATCATGCTCATTTTTGTTCTTTCTCTACTGATAGTTCCAATCGTGTTCAGCTTTTTGAAAGAACCGAAAGCGCGTCACGTAAAACATCTCGACCGCAAGTATTCTCAAACCTTCATCTCAAAAGTGGTAGAGATCGTTCTCTCCTATCGAACACGTGTTTACTGGTTTTTCGGAACAGTTGTGACAATTGGTATTTACGGCATCACGCTCATCACATCCAACGGAAATATTGTGGATGATTTTCCGAAAGACAGCCCAGTACTTACAGATCTCGCATTTTTTGAAAAACACTTCAATGGCGTTATGCCGTTTGAAGTGGAAATAGATGCGCTTAAACCAGACAAGGCGCTTTCTCCAGCTACACTGAAGCGAATTGACGAGATGCAGGATGTCATTTCTGCCTATCCACAATTTTCGCGTGCGGTAAGTATGGCCGAAGTGGTGAAATCACTTAAGCAGGCCTATTACGGAGGAATGCCCTCTAAATACAGTTTACCAAATGGAAGTGAGCGCAGTTTCATCCTATCGTATGCAGATAACAATGGCGGAAACGTGAGTGGTAACGACCTGCTGGCCAGTTTCATTGATAGCGCCAAACAGGTTACGCGTGTGAGTTTTCAGATGAAGGACGTAGGAACAGATGAAATGGACCGACTGTTGGCAGAAATCCGACCAAGAGTGGATAGCATTTTTGACCCGGAAAAGTATCGAACCGTACTTACAGGAACCTCCGTTGTTTACCTGCGTGGAACAGATTACCTGGTAAAAAACCTGTTTATCAGCTTAGGAATTGCTGTTGTGCTCATTGCGCTGCTGATGGCATACATGTTCAAATCGTGGAAAATGGTGGTTGTTTCACTTATTCCCAACATCATTCCGCTGATCATCACCGGTGCGTTGATGGGATTTTTGGAGATCACCATCAAGCCTTCTACCATTCTTGTATTCAGCATTGCCTTCGGTATTTCGGTTGATGATACCATCCATTTCTTGGCCAAATACCGACAGGAATTGGAAGTGAACAATTGGAAGATAAAACGAAGTGTGATTCTAGCACTTCACGAGGTCGGATTGAGCATGGCTTACACTTCCATCGTGCTGTTCTTCGGATTCTCGATCTTCAACATGAGCACATTTGGTGGAACCAAAGCGCTAGGGATGTTGGTTTCAATCACGCTGTTAGTGGCAATGTTCTCCAATTTGATCTTGCTACCGTCCCTATTACTTACATTAGAGCGTTCATTAACGACCAAAGACTTTAAAAACGCAGACCAAAATCCGATTGGTCCGACTGACGAAGATTCAGTCCCAAAAACACTAGACGTTAAAAATCATCCTGCATGAAAGGTATTATTCTGGCCGGTGGCTCCGGCACGAGGCTGCATCCACTTACACTTGCCGTGAGCAAGCAGTTGATGCCTGTGTACAACAAGCCGATGGTGTATTATCCGTTGAGTGTGTTGATGCTAGCTGGTATCCGGGAAATTCTCATCATCAGCACGCCTCACGATCTTCCACATTTTGAGCGTTTGTTCGGAACTGGAGAACAGATAGGCTGTAAATTCTCTTATAAGGTTCAGGAAATTCCGAACGGACTGGCGCAGGCATTTGTGCTAGGCGAAGAATTCATTGGAGACGATAAGGTGGCGCTGGTTTTGGGCGACAATATTTTCTACGGTCACGGATTGGAGCAGCTTCTGAAATCGAACAATGATCCCGAAGGTGGTGTGGTTTACGCCTATCACGTAAGCGACCCTGAAAGATACGGTGTGGTTGAGTTCGATGCCGAAATGAACGCCATTTCTATCGAGGAAAAACCGACTCAGCCAAAATCGAACTATGCGGTTCCAGGGCTTTATTTCTACGACAATACGGTGGTTGAAGTGGCCAAGAACCTGAAGCCAAGTGCAAGAGGTGAGTATGAAATTACCGACATCAACAAGTATTACCTGAAGGAAGGAAAACTGAAGGTCGGTCTTTTGGGACGCGGAACAGCTTGGTTGGATACCGGCACATTTGCCTCTTTGATGCAAGCAGGCCAGTACGTGCAAACGATAGAGGAAAGACAAGGATTGGCCATCGGCTGCATCGAAGAAATAGCATATCGCCAAAAATTCATCACTGCCGATCAATTGAGAAAAATAGCCGAACCGTTGGTGAAAAGCGGCTACGGAGAATACCTTATGAAACTGCTGAAATAAACATGAAGTATCCAGCACAGATAAAGAATAAGATCCTGGTGACCGGTGGTGCCGGTTTCGTTGGTAGTGCCATGGCCGAAAAGCTATCGCAGAACCCAGACAATTATGTGGTGATCGTTGACAGTTTGCTGACAGGTTCAATCAAAAAAATTCCAGAATCGGACCACAACAACATCCGTTTCATCAAGTGCGATGTGAACGATTTCAAAGACATTTCGAGCGTGTTCTATGCCTATACTTTCGATTACGTATTCCATTACGCAGCCGTTGTTGGGGTGAAACGCACCTTGCAAAACCCAGTGATGGTTTTGAACGATATCACTGGTATCAACAACATTCTTTCTTTGAGTAAAAACACAGGCGTAAAACGCGTGTATTACTCCAGTTCATCGGAAGTTTATGGCGAACCTGTTGAGTTTCCACAGAATGAGGAAACCACTCCATTGAACTCACGATTGCCGTACGCGATTGTAAAGAATGTGGGTGAAGCATACCTTAAATCGTATCAGCGAGAGTATGGATTGGAATACACCATTTTCCGATTCTTCAACACCTATGGACCAAAACAGAGCAAGGAATTCGTGATCTCAAGATTTCTGTCTTTGGCTCTTCAAAATCAAGACATTACGATTTACGGAGATGGTTCGCAGACCAGAACTTTCTGCTACATCAATGATAATATTGATGCCTGTGTGTCTGCATTTTACAACGATCTGTATGTGAATGATGTGGTCAACATCGGTGGAAACGTGGAGATGCCGATTCTTGAACTGGCCAAAGTGGTCATCCGTGTTACCGGTTCAGAATCGAAGGTTATTCACCTTCCTGCTTTGGAAGAAGGCGATATGACACGCAGATTGCCTGACACAAGCAAAATGCAAGAACTTCTAAAACGGGACGTGACCCCATTTGAAGAAGGTCTGAAACACGTTATCCAGCAAGGTCAGTTCATTTCGCTGATCAAATAAATGGACGGAATTAAAGGTTTACAGAAGCTGTTTGACACAGCCTTGGATGCGTTGGAATTCCCCTCTGAACCCAAGTCGCTTTACGAACCTATTTCTTATACGCTTGCCAACGGAGGAAAACGAATGCGTCCGCTGCTGGTTTTGCTTGGATGCCGAATTTTCAGCCGTTCAGTAGAAGAAGCCATTCACCCTGCCATCGGCATCGAATTGTTCCACAATTTCACCCTACTGCATGACGACATCATGGATAATGCCCCGCTGCGCAGAGGCAAAAAAACCGTGCATGAAAAGTGGAATAACCATGTGGCGATATTAGCGGGAGATGCCACATTCATCATAGCCTATCAGGAACTGATGCAAACGCGGCCAGAAGTGCTGGCAGATATTCTCACTGAATTCAACAGAACGGCTCTCGAAATCTGTGAAGGACAACAGCTGGACATGGATTTTGAGACTCACGAAAATGTCTCAATCGATGATTACTTGCATATGATCAGTCTGAAAACGGCTGTGCTGCTAGGGGCAAGCCTGAAGATCGGAGCCATCATTGGTGGTGCAAATGCTGAACAGGCGCAACTCCTTTATGATTTCGGGTTGAATGCTGGAATTGCTTTCCAATTGCAGGATGATATGCTGGATGTATATGGAGAAAGCCACAAAGTAGGCAAGCAGAAAGGAGGCGATATCATCTCAAGCAAAAAGACCTTTCTTCTGTTGAAAGCCATGGAATTGGCTGAAGGAAAAGAATCCAATTCACTCACAAATTGGATTGAAAGTGATTCTGATTTGGAAAAAGTGAGTGCGATAACGGATATCTACGATCGGCTCGGAATTCGAAAGCTTGCCGAAGAGCGCATGTGGGATTATTACAACAAAGGAATTTCGAGTTTGGATAAGGTGAAAGGTGACGATGAATGGATTGCAATCCTTCGCGCATTTTCCGAAAAACTCATGCACCGCGAATCGTGAAAAGACCTACTAGGTTTTGAAAACCTACTAGGTCTCAGAGACCAAATGGATAATCTCCCGCTCTCCACATCCGATTTTGACCGCTACGAACGAAGCGTAGCCTTGCTACAAGAAGTGGTGGCTCAAATAAACAAGGATTTCCGATTGAACGGATTTGATGTGGCGTTTTCTGGTTCGGGCGATACGGCTTACCAAGAACTATCATCCCAACTGGCTCCAGTCATCGATTACATGCTCGAACATCAGACCGAGACTTTTTGGAACCTCATTTATAGCATCGACCTGAACGAGAATAAAGTGAAGCGCATTCTGTTTGGCGATGATGAGAACATTGATGCCATTCACGAACTCACCGACCTCATTCTCAAACGCGAGTTGCAAAAGGTAGTCATCCGCCATTTTTATTCGGGAAAACAACTACCTTGAATTTTCGTTCCCTGTTCCATTGATTTGCGCTCAAATTAAACCATTGGGAGAGACGTCTGTCTTACACCAAATCCTCACTCATGAAAACCCCCATTTCTATCCTTATATTAGTTATTATCTGTACGTTGAGCCATGCTCAGACCAAAGTGATTGCCCACAAAAGTCATAGTGGGTCAAATCATTCATTCGCAAAGGCTTATCACCATAATTTGTTCGAAATAAACGATTCGAACTTTGGCTTAGGCCCCATGCCATACCGAATAACCCTCCTTGATACAGTTGTCGCGGTAAATGATACTACTACTTTGCTACGGTTTAGGGCATCAATGGATTATTTTACCAAAGAAAAAGAACCTGACTATACGGATTTAGTGGAATTAGAATTCGAATCTATGATTGACACCATAGTTAACGATACGGTGTTTACAAGAAAAAAACCTCTAAGCATTATAAAGGCTATAGATCAGCATCGTTACCCAATCTTGTTCAGAAACCCAATTGAGGAGGTTGTATTTATCGGGTTTAAGGAATGAATCATATTGGAACTACGGCACACCGATCACTGCTGTTTTTCGCGCTTTTCGGAGTACTCTTTATTCCATTTTCCTTCAGCACTTTTCGGTTTCAAACAGAACTGACCCGATACATTTTTCAAGACTTAATTCTTTTTGCCTCACGGCATTTTGAAATTCTTGATGTGACCAATCCTGAGATCTCCTCGGATTCCGCTGCGCTGTACTGGTTGTTTCTAATGCTATTGATTTTAGCTGTCATCGCGACAACCGTTCTCTCATTTTTCACGTTCGAGGAAAAGCAGCTTCAACGAATGTTCGGGGCAATCCAGATTATCTTGACCTACTATCTATCCGTTATAATGTTGAAGTACGGTTTTGACAAGATTTTTGGTATTCAATTCTACATCCCCGAGCCAAACACGTTGTACACCCCATTAGGAATGCTCGATAGGGACATTGCGTTTTGGAGCGTAATGGGAACATCATATTCCTACAGTCTTTTCATGGGAATGATGGAAGTTGTACCATCTCTCATGTTATGGTTCAGGAGAACTAGAATCTTGGGAATTATTATTCTACTTGGTGTCCTTACTCATGTAGTTTTCGTCAATCTCTGTTTCGATATTTCGGTAAAGCTGTTCTCGTCATTTCTGTTACTCCAGTGTTTCATATTGCTTATACCTCATTTTAAATCTCTGGCTCGGTTTCTTATTCTGAAAAAGGCGGCTGTTTTGTTCAGCTTCTCAGGTATTGATATCGTTAAATCAAGAAAGGTTCGCTATGCGATAAAAACCACTGTGCTGATCCTTATCTCTTTCGAATCGATTTATCCTCATATCGAAAACGGGCATTCTCATAATGCAAATCAAATTGTGGACGGCTTGCATGGAGCTTATGAAATTGTCAAAATCGAATCAGATTCTGACAATACTAATTTGCCAAACATGAAACGGTTTTTCGTTCATCGTTCCAGCTACCTGATTTTTCAATATCAGGATGACTCAATGGAGGATTATCGCTTGGAAGCTTCCCAAAGCAGCAACACCCTGATATTGACCGATTATGATGGGCAGATGAGGATATTCCATTATCAGTACTCTACCGTTTCTGATACTTTGGAACTTAAGTCAAACGAACTAGGTATCACAATCTATTCTAAACCAATACCATGGCATGAACTGCCAATACTCCAACCGCTGTTTCATTTCACGGTAGATGAAATTTGATTACCAGTTCAAAATAGGCGATTGCAACACATATGCGTGTGATTGGGCGGGGAATTACAAAAGGTGGTCATCCGTCATTTTTATTCGGGAAAACAACTCCCATGAAAATGCTGTTAAGCTGTTGGTAACCTGTGCTTAACCCGAAGCGATAATCTTATCTTTGCGCAAACTTTCAGAATAGGTACCGTCCCCGAACAAATGGATAAGTTCTCTTACCTCTCTAACATGGATGTCTCTGCAGTAGAACATCTCTATCAATCTTACAAATCCGAACCATCATCTGTAAGCACAGATTGGCAGCAATTTTTTGCTGGTTTCGACTTTGCGGAACAGCTTTATGACCAAGACGATGCGTCTTTTGGTATTCCGGCCAATGTGAAGAAGGAGTTCGATGTGATCAACCTTATTGATGGTTATCGAAAGAACGGTCACTTGTTTACCCGAACAAATCCAGTTCGCGAACGAAGAAAATATGCTCCAACGCTGGCCAAAGAGAATTTTGAGCTTCGCGATGCCGATCTTGAAACCACGTTCCGCGCGGGGACAATGATCGGAATCGGTCCGGCCACGTTGCGCCAGATCATCGAACATTTGGATGCTACCTATTGCCAAAGCATTGGGGTAGAATACATGTATATGCGAAGGCCCGAAGTGGTTGAGTGGATGCAGAAAATGTTGGAATCGAACCGAAATCAACCTAATTTCTCGTTGGAAGAGAAAAAGCAGGTGCTGAAGAAATTGAGCCAAGCTGTGCTTTTCGAAGAGTTTCTTGGAAAGAAATTCACGGGACAAAAACGCTTTTCGTTAGAAGGTGCAGAATCGCTGATTCCTGCCTTGGATATGGTGGTTGAGGAAGGTGCCGATCTTGGAATTGAGGAATTTGTGATAGGAATGGCGCACCGTGGACGTTTGAACGTGCTGGCCAACATTCTGAATAAGACCTACAAAGAGATCTTCTCCGAATTTGAAGGGAAAGATTACGAAGATGCAGACATTGAAGGAGACGTGAAGTACCACATGGGCTACACTTCGTTCATGACCTGCGATAATGGCAAGGATGTGAAGATGAATCTTTGCCCAAACCCATCACATCTTGAAGCTGTTGGTCCTGTTGTAGAAGGAATTTCTCGCGCTAAGATCGACCGTAAATTCAAGGGCGATAACAGCAAACTGTGTTCAATTCTTATTCATGGCGATGCGGCAATAGCTGGTCAAGGCGTTGTTTACGAAGTGGTGCAAATGGCCAAATTGGATGGCTATAAAACAGGCGGAACAATCCATATTGTCATCAACAACCAAGTTGGTTTTACCACCAACTACACCGATGGCCGTTCAAGTATCTATTGCACCGATGTGGCCAAAGTGACACATTCACCGGTTTTCCACGTGAATGGAGACGATGCTGAAGCTGTTTCGCACACCATGCGTATGGCCATGAAATTCCGTCAGCATTTCAAAGGAGATGTGTTTGTGGATCTGCTTTGCTACCGAAAATACGGTCACAACGAAGGTGATGAACCACGATTCACGCAACCGAAACTGTACGACATCATTGCCAAACATGAGAATCCACTGACGATTTACGCGCAAAAACTCACCTCTTCGGGGTTGGTTGGTGCCGATCTGGTCAAGAGTATGGAGCAGGATTTCAGCGATATGCTTCAAGAACGTTTGATAGAGGCAAAAGAAATTCAGAAAGCCACAGTCACCCAATTTTTGGAAGACACTTGGAAAGGTTATCGCTTTGCCAAGAAGGAAGATTTTGAGTTTTCCATTGAAACAGGCGTAAATGAAAATACGCTGAAGGAGATTTCCAGAGTGCTGACAACTGTTCCGAAAGAGATCAAGGTTTTCCGAAAAATGCAGAAGATCCTGAAAGACCGTGAAGACATGGTTTTTGAAACGGACAAGTTGGATTGGGGAATGGCTGAATTGCTTGCCTATGGTTCGCTGCTAAAAGAAGGTCACGAAGTGCGTATTTCAGGTCAAGATGTGGAACGCGGAACATTTTCTCACCGCCATGCTGTGCTTATCGTTGAAGAGTCTGGACAAGAATACGTTCCGCTCGATCACCTAGGCGAAGGCCAAGGCGAATTCAACATTTTCAACTCGTTCCTTTCGGAATATGCCGTACTCGGGTTTGATTACGGTTACGCTTTCGGATGCCCTAATTGCCTACCGATTTGGGAAGCGCAGTTCGGAGATTTCAACAATGGAGCGCAGATCATCATCGACCAGTTCATTTCTTCTGCTGAGGAGAAATGGAAAGGAATGAACGGAATCGTCATGCTTCTTCCGCACGGATACGAAGGCATGGGAGCGGAGCACAGCAGCGCACGTATGGAACGTTTCCTTATGCTTTGTGCAGACGATAACATGCAAATCGTAAACTGCTCTACGCCTGCCAACTTCTTCCACGTGCTGAGACGACAGATGAAGCGCGAATTCCGCAAACCGTTAGTGGTTTTCACACCGAAGAGTCTACTTCGTCATCCACGTTGCGTTTCATCGCTGAAAGAACTGGCCACTGGCGGTTTCCAAGAAGTGATAGATGATGTAACTGCTGATGCCAAGAAAGTGACTCGCGTACTGCTTTGCAGCGGAAAAGTATATTACGATCTGCTTGAGAAGAAAGAAGAACTGAATGCAGAAGAAGTGGCCATCGTTCGTTTAGAACAATTGGATCCATTGCCACGCAAGCAAATTGCCAAACTTCAGGAGAAATACAGCAACGCCAAATGGGTTTGGGTACAAGAAGAACCTGCAAACATGGGTGCTTGGGCTCACTTACTGCGTAAACTACGCCAAGTGAATCTTGAACTCGTTTCGCGCCCATCTTCAGGCGCTCCGGCCACAGGATCTGGCCAACGCCATAGAGCAGAACAAGCAAAATTGATGAATCAAGCGTTTGCCGATATTGCGGTGACCGCTTAACCACATAATACGATAAAAGCATGCCGATTGTAGAGATCAAAGTACCAAGTCCGGGAGAGTCGATAACCGAAGTAGAAATTGCCACTTTATTGAAGCAAGATGGCGATTACGTATTTCTTGATGAGGAGATATGCGAAGTAGATTCTGATAAGGCCACATTGGCCATTCCAGCGGAGCAGGCGGGCACCATCATTTGGAAAGTTGCCGAAGGCGATGCCGTGAATGTTGGCGGTGTGATCTGCACCATTGATACGGATGCTAAAGCTCCAGAGGGAAGTGCCCCAAAAGCAGAGAAAAAAGAGGCTGCTCCAGCGGCAGCTGTAGCTGCTCCAGTTGCTGAAACAGCCAAACCTGCTGCCGCTCCTGCTGCGAAGAACACTGATTCCTATGCAAGTGGAACGCCATCTCCAGCAGCCAAGAAAATGATGGCTGAAAACGGCATTTCAAGCAACCAGGTGAAAGCATCTGGCAAAGACGGTCGCATTACCAAGCAAGATGTCCTTTCGGCCATGTCTTCAGGATTTTCGTTGGGCGATGCTGGAAAAAGCTGGTCAGGCGGACGAGAACAACGACCTGAGAAAATGAGCATGCTCCGCAGGAAAGTGGCCGAGCGCTTGGTTTCTGTAAAGAACGAAACGGCCATGCTCACTACCTTCAATGAGGTGAACATGAAACCGATCATGGACCTGAGAGACAAATACAAAGGCAAGTTTGCCGATTCTCACGGTGTGAATCTTGGTTTCATGAGCTTCTTCACAAAAGCCGTTACCGAAGCACTGTATCATTTCCCTGCAGTGAATGCGATGATTGATGGTCAAGAGATCATCTATCACGATTACTGCGACATAGGCATTGCCGTAAGTTCTCCTAAAGGACTTATGGTTCCTGTGGTTCGCAATGCGGAGCAAATGAGTTTGGCCGAAATTGAGGCAGAGATCAAACGATTAGCCATCAAAGCAAGGGACGGAAAGATCAGCGTGGAAGACATGACCGGAGGAACATTCACCATCACAAATGGTGGTGTTTTCGGTTCAATGATGAGCACACCGATCATCAACCCTCCACAGAGCGCCATCCTTGGAATGCACAATATTGTTGACCGTGCTGTGGTAGAAAATGGAGAAATTGTTGCTCGACCTATGATGTATCTCGCTTTGAGCTACGATCATCGAATTATTGACGGAAAAGAGTCTGTTTCTTTCTTGGTAAAAGTGAAAAACATGCTCGAAAACCCTGCAACTATGTTGTTTGGTGGTAAAACCGGAGAAGAGGTGCTTTTGGGTCTCTAGACATCTAAATTTTTACTGAAAAGCCACAACCTAGCCACAGGTTGTGGCTTTCTTGTAAAAAAGAATCAGATAGCAGAACCTAAGCTACGTGTTTCGCGTAAGTCAGTAGCAGCTTGCAAAGCGCCAAACTGAAACGCACCGTTGATCGAAAAACATCTATTAGAGAAAGCCTTAGAGGAAAAAATGTTCACCTCCGAAAAACGGGTGTCCATTTTACGTGTGCTCCTGTTTGCGCTGAACACAGTTGTGTTCGTGTGGTTCATGGATCATACGTACACCAACGATCCATTAGCATATGGCGTTTTGGCAATAGCTAATGTCTATGCCCTCATTACATTGGTTTTCCAGCCTTACAAGAAATTCAAAGTCCTGCGTAGCATCTACTTCACCACCGTGAGTGACGGTGCGCTGGCCACATTGCTCATTGTGGCTACAGGATACATGGATTCGCCCTATTATCTCATTTGGTACATCTCACTGGTATCAATCGCATTCAGATATACGCTGCAACAGACGGTTATTACCACTTTCATCTACCTGTTGCTGTACATGTGCGTTTTCATACTAGATGGAAACAGTACGATTGAGCTGAGTGATTTTATGCTTAGGCTAGGTTACATTCCTTTGGCTGGTATGCTTGGCATGTTCGTTTCGCTAGAAATTACCGATCAACTTGATGGCAAAATGTCCATTATAAGGGCGGAAAATGCTCTGAAACAGGCGCACCACGAATTGGAAATGAAAGTGGAGACACGAACTAATGAATTGCGTCTGATCAATAAAGATCTGACAGACAGCATTAGTTATGCGCATCGGATACAGAGCGCTATTCTTCCCAAACTAGAAGACATTGCCGCTCAGTTTGAGCAATTCTTTGTCATTCATCTACCGAAGGATATTGTAAGTGGCGACTTCTATTGGTTTCACCATCGGGATGGAATCTCGCATCTTGCCGTGGTTGACTGTACAGGACACGGAGTTCCTGGAGCAATGATGTCGATGATCGGAAACAATCTGCTTAATAGCGCCATTATACAGCAGCGCATTGTATCGCCAAGCGAAGTGCTTCAAAACATGGACAAATCCATAGGTAAACTGCTTAAAGATGATGAACAAGGCTTGGCGGTTAATGACGGAATGGACCTTTCGCTCTGCATGATAGACCATCGGAACAACATCATTGAATTTGCTGGTGCGCAAAGCATGGCGCTGTTCTTACGAAATGGAGAATTATTAGAGATTCGAGGAAACAAGTTTTCAATTGGCGGTTTTGGTTTTGATTCGGCCAAAGAATACCAAACCACTCGACACACTTTTAGCGCCAACGATCAACTCTTTCTTTTCTCAGATGGATTTCAGGATCAGTTTGGTGGAATGAAAGGCAAAAAGTTTTACCGAAAAAACCTGATAAACCTTATTGACAGTTGTTCCGATAGGCCGATGAAAGAACAACGGGAAACCATCAATTCCACGTTCTTTAACTGGAAAGGAAACGAGACACAAATGGATGACGTGACCGTTCTTGGAGTAAAATTCTAACTCTTAGAGCTAGACTTTAGTCGGCATAACCTTGCTTGAAACTTCCTTCAATACTTGCTCTACGGCTGGGCAGATGGATGCATTCTTCAAATGAAGACCAAGTAATTGATGTTGCTTTACTCTATCTGTATGAGGATAATCTCTGCAAGCTTTGGGTCTGTTATCATAGATTGAGCAGTAATTATCGGAGCCAAGGAATGGACAGGGCATCGACTTAAAAACCTGATCACCATCTTCATCAACGCGCACATATTGGCTTACAAAATCCACTTCCTTCATCCGAAGATGTTTTGCAACCCGATGAATGTCCCTATCGGTCAGAAGTGGTCCTGTGGTAGTGCAGCAATTGGCACATTGCAAGCAATCGATGCACGAAAATGCCTTATTGTGTGCTTCATGGAACAGATCATCCAATTGACGCGGATTCTTGCGCTTTAATTGAAGCATCAATGGTTCAAATTCCGAACGCGATCTCTTAGCCATTCAGTGAGAATATGCCTCTCAGTTTAATACAACCTTACCGCTGAATCGATGCCCTTGCTCATCCTGCATTTGATAAACATAAATTCCTTGTAAGTGAGTGACGTCAATTTGTTCTTGACCTTGAACCAATCTCGACACGATAATTCGGCCACTCAAATCACTGATGGTCAATACCGCTCGAGAATTTGAAGGTGCCTGCCAAGAAAGACCATTTGTTGTAACTTGTAGTGCTGCCAATTTAACTTCATCTTCCTGAACACTGGCTGCGACAGATTCCAACGCAGCATCCACTTCTGTTTGCATCGAACTATAGCCTATCTGCTGAACAAAGGTTCGGTCTGGAGAGATGATATAATATTCGGGTTGATAGACAACGCCATATTGCTGTGCAACCGAATATGCCTCACCAATTACAGGAAACGGAATGCTGTGGTTGTTTCTGTAAGTGGTAGCATCTGCATTGGTTTCGTTCTGGTCGCGATCAAGCGCCCAAAAAGTAACCGCATCACCATTTGTCTGATATTCATTATAGATTGCCACGACCTCATCTGCCGTATTGTTGCAAACTGAGCACCAGTTAGTAAAGAATTTCAGAACAACGATATTTCCCGCATCCAACTCATCATACAGGTGACGACTGTTCCCGTCAATATCGTTTATGGTAAAATCAGGAGCCGTCTGTGCAATAGAGCCAATACTTAATAACAACAGCAATATGTTGCTTCGAATACTTTTCATGAACTGTTTTCTTAATTGAAAAGCAAGTTAGGCAATGACAAGCTGCGAGAATATCGCCTGTCCGACAAACCTTAACCGTTCACTGCAACCACTTCACGGATTTCTCCTGGAAGTCGATTCTTGAGAAGGGTTTCAATTCCATTCTTCAGCGTTACGGTGGAAGATGGGCAACCGCTGCATGATCCGCGTAGTACTACATTCACCACTCCATTTTCAAGTCCTTTGAACGTGATGTTACCACCGTCTTGGGCAACTGCAGGGGCAATTTCGCTATCAAGAATTGCAATGATCTGTTCTTCCAATTCATTCGCTGGGGTGCTATGAACCGTGGTTGCTGCCACTTCAGCATCAGTTAACACGTTTGAATCCACAAAGTCAGTTACAATCGCACCGCCATCATTCAGATAATCGCGAATGAATTCTCTCAACTCAAGCACTACGTCTTGCCAACTGATCATGTCAGATTTCATGACCGTGATAAAATTGTACTGAATGAAAACGCCTGTTACAAAAGGAAACCCAAAGAGCTTCATTGCCAACGGGCTTCCCTTTGCGTCATCCATGTTGGTGTACTCGGCCAAACCAGATTCGAGCAAGACCCGATTGGCCACGAATTTCATGGTGGTTGGGTTAGGGGTGCTTTCTGCGTAAAGCGAGTATGGGATGGTTTTTTCCATGTTTAGTCTATGATCACCTTTCGTTGCATTACGCCACTATCTGTAGATATCCTGAGTAGATAAACGCCTTTCACATACGAGCTCAGGTCAAATTCCTTGCGCCAATAGCTGCGTGATTCCACGTTTGTCTGATAAACCCGCTGACCCAAGACATTGTTCAGTTCCACTGCAATTTCTGATGGCGAATCCAATTCCAACTCTACTGTGAACAATCCTGTATTTGGGTTTGGATAAACAGACAACTGATCTCGTAAGCCAAGCTCATTAATTCCTACCCCGAATTCTAACACGACTATTGACTGTGTGGTTGTGGTGGTGCAATTATAATTGATGGCTGTCAAGGTGATTGTGTAGGTTCCTGGACTGGTATACGCATGAATTAGGCTATCCTCGGAAGATGTGGCTGTGCCATCGCCAAAATCCCAAACGTATTCAACCGCGTTTTGGCTAGTGTTGGTCACCTGCACGGTTCCTGCACCGGAAAGCACGACTGGATTCGGATTCATTGTGAATCCTGCAGTAAGACCAATTTGTGGACAGTTCCAATTCACGTCAACTTCAGCGTAAGCCGTATCCGAACAGATTCCGTTGGAAGCTATCAAGAACACTGGCCGTACGCCAACAGCAATAAAGGCATGACTTGGATTCTGCTGATTGACCAATCCTGTTCCATCCCCAAAGTTCCAAGTCCATGGATTGTTCATTGATATGTTCAGAGGTGGCGTGGTCTGATCTTGGAATGATACTGAACTGCCTACAGTAGCGCTTGCGGGCCCTGAAAAAGCAGCATTCAGTGCTGGGAATGTATCTATCTCCAATTGATCCATGGCTTGACAACCATAAATATTGGTGATCACCACATCATAAGTACCGCCCTGCGTGGTCTGCAAGGTCTGCTCCGTTTCGCCTGGAATCAAATTGCCACTATGGAACCATTCGTAAGTTGATCCTTGATTCAGTGCGTTTAGGATAGGATAAGCCTCATTCGCGCATACGTTAATGTCGGCTCCGAGAAAAACACTTGGTTCGCTCACCAAAACCACCACATCATCTTCGCCAGAACATCCGTCTTCTTCGATAACAGAAACACCATAAGTGCCCGGAAGATTTACTTCCAATTCAATGTCGTTCGTTCCAATTGGGTTTCCGCCAACAGTCCAAGCGTAATCTGCATTATCGATTCCTGCATTGAGGATCGGTAATGGATTTCCCGGACAGATAGCTTGATCTGGTCCGAGATCAACTGGCGTGATCGTATAAATTTCAACCTCCACTTCATCCGTTCCTGAACAATTTGGCCCGTAACTGACCTGAACACCATAGGTTCCTGTAATGGTTGCATCCAAATATTGTTGTGGAAGTCCTGTTGGAAATCCATTCAAGGTCCAAGCATAGGTTGCTCCATCATTTCCATTGCCATCTAGCACTGGAAGGTCGCCAAGGAAACAGGCACGGAGGTCTTCTCCAAGATCAACCACCACCTGATCGAGCACATGAATGGTATCTGTGGTCTTAGATGTTCCGCAACAGCTGGTTGTGATCAATTCTATGATGTAATCTCCTGCATTGGCAAATGAAACTGTTCCTGGATTTTGATCGGCAGAAGAAGTGATTGAGCCACCAGGAATTGTCCATTGGTAAGTGTCTCCAATAAAGGTTGTGGTTAGGTCGGTTGATTCTCCTACGCAGATGGTTGTGCGCGTGGCATCGATAACTGGAGGAACAAAATCCTCTTCAACAAGGATATAATTGGCGTAGAAATACGGTACACCATCAACAATCAATGTCAGGTTTCTTGAACCTAAAAGTCCTGAGTACTGAACCGTATCTACCTGTAGTGTACTGTTCTGAGGTTCGGCACCGAAGCCAAAGATCCAGTTGATGACGCCCGTTGCATCTGTTTCTACACGCACATTGGAATTGGTACATCCGAAATACTCGACCCTTACCTCAGGCTCCCATGGATTGTAAATGTTGGGGTCGAGCACAAGAGTACCGTCAATCTGTTCAAGTCCTTTCCTTGCTCCATCAGAACCTTTTCCTCCTTGGCCACCAAAACCGCCAACACCACCATCACCACCATCACCGCCTTCGCCATTGTTACAGCTGTTGTTCGGACCATTGTCACCAATAAATCCACCAATACCTCCGATTCCTCCTGGGCCGCCAGGTCCACCAGCGCCTCCTTGCCCACCTTGTCCACCATATCCAGGAAGATATCGGTTATCTTGAATCACTCCGTTTGTTCCATTATTGTAGGTGAAAATGCAGAAAACTCCGCCTCCACCTTCGCCACCAAGGCCGCCAAAGCCATTCTGTCCGCCTTCGCCACCTCCGCCTCCACCTCCGCCAGTACCAGCGGTATTATAGGCAGTATCTCCGTTGTACGGAGACGAACCAGTGCTTGGAAAGTACGGTTGAAGCGCTGCTGGTTCGCAGCCTTTGGCGCCACCGCCACCGCCACCGCCACCACCAGCTCCGTTGGTCTGGCCTGGGTCTCCGGTCTCTCCTAATCCTGGAAGATAAAAACCGCCTCCATAACTTGCGTATCCTTGAATACCAGGGCCGCCATCAATCCCCTCAATTCCATCCGTGCCGTCATCTCCATTATTCAAGGGAGCCACCGCGCAATTTGAATTGGCGTAAGTAAGTTCGCACAGACCTGTACCATGCTGGCCTCCTTGACCAGAGCCAGAGCCCTGACCATCTTGCCCATCTTCACCTGGATTGGTGAACTCACTATCTGGAGTGATGATCCATTGACAAAGGTTTACGATTGGCACACAAACCTCCTGAACCTCAAAACCGCCCCATTCTCCTCCATTGCCTCCGTTTCCTCCGGCATTACTGCCCGGGAAAGATCCAGAAGCGCCAGCGCCACCAGCTCTGCAACATGAACCTTCATCCTCGCCTGTTTCGCCATTCGCTCCGTTTGCTCCGGGCAATCCCTGTTGACCTGTTTGTCCGGGAATTCCATCCGAACCATTTCCTGTTATCACAATACAACGAGACACGTAATAATCGGAGCAGCCCGCTATGTACATGCCGTAGATGCTGACTCCATTGGCCGGAGCATCGTCCACTTTAATGGTTACATCTTGAAATCTGAAATTGGATCGGTTGATGGCGCGGACTGCTACGAGTGCCTTATTCACCGCATCGTAGTTGCTTGCATCGCGATGAAGAATGGTGGAATCAGCATTGGTCTTGTACCAAGTGCCTGCTTCAAAACCTCCTTCAATTACAATATCCGATGGAATTTCGAGCGGCTCGGTGAGTTCGTAAACACCATGCGCCAACCGCATATGGTTATTTGCTGGATTGACCAGGCCGAAGGCGTATTGAAAGTCGGCCGGATTATCGCGCGTGCCTGTTGTGCCGCTGGTAGCGCCATTTGGAGCCACGTAAATGATACCGCACTCTTGAGCAAACAGGTTTGCATTGATGCCTAGAAAGGCTACAATGAGCCCAATTATCGGATATGTGAAGCACTTGTTTCTCACGAGCTACAATTTTACGGAAAAACTATCGCCTTTCGGGTCATTAACACGTCTCTTCGGCAAGGGATTCGTTTATTTAACGGCAATATCCATAAGAGGTTGTTTTCATGGGACTTATAAGAACATTGAGAGGAGTGACGCCAACGCTCGGCAAAGATTGTTTCGTTGCCGAAAATGCAACGCTGATCGGCCACGTGATTGCAGGAGACAATTGCAGTTTCTGGTACAATTGTGTGCTTAGAGGTGATGTGAATGAGCTGATCCTAGGCGATAGGGTGAATATTCAGGATGGAGCGGTGGTTCATGGAACGTACCAGAAAAGCCCCACGCGGATAGGAAATGATGTGACGGTTGGCCACAACGCCATTGTGCATGGATGCGTTTTACATGATAATGTGCTGATAGGCATGGGAGCGATCGTGATGGATGATGCGGTGGTGCATTCGGGCGCTATTGTAGCCGCTGGAGCGGTGGTGTTGGAAAGAACGGTGGTTGAGCCCCATTGTATCTATGCCGGTGCGCCCGCCAAAAAGGTCAAACAACTTGACCCTGATACTTCGGAAGAAATGCTGAAAGAGATTGCCAGTAAGTATGTGATGTATTCGGGCTGGTACGCCAGTGGAAAGTGATCCAGTCTGTGCTCCTTCAACTTAAGCTTATCTCGGGATGGAAATGATTAAAGTCCACTCACCTGATATGTGAAATGGAGCAGAATTCAGACCGGATATCACTACCGAAGAAGATGGACGCATGTTCATCGAACGTATTCGTATCATCCGTGGTCAGAAACCTGCGCGAGCCGCCTTGGCCGCATGAAAGTTCCATTTCGGGGTGCCGATGTAGGTAATCCTCTAGACTTGCCGCCACAATCTCTCCCTGCGAAACGATGCTGACCCCTTTGGGGATGTATTGCTCAATCTTATCTGCCAAAAGCGGGTAATGGGTACATCCAAGCAGGATCGTGTCGATTTCGGAATCCTTTTGCATGAGCTGCTCTACATACTTTTCCACGAAATACTCCGCTCCAGCGCCAAGGTGTTCATTATTCTCGATGAGTGGCACCCACATGGGGCAAGCCTGCTGATGCACTACCAAATGAGGGAAGGTCTTGCTAATTTCGATGGGATACGATTCTGAGGCAACCGTACCCACTGTTCCCAGCACGCCTACCTTACCTGTGGTGGAATAATTGCCAATTACCTCTGCTGTAGGCCGTATCACCCCAAGCACCCGAAGCTTCGGGTCCATGTTTGGCAGGTCTTTCTGTTGAATGGTTCTAAGCGCTTTGGCCGATGCCGTGTTGCAGGCCAAAATGACCAGCGGACAACCAGCATCGAACAATTTGAACACGCATTCGCGCGTGTATGTATAGACACTTTCAAAAGAGCGCGTTCCGTAAGGCGAACGCGCATTATCACCTAGGTAAAGATAATCGTACTGTGGAAGGAGGGCTACCATTTCGCGCAGAACTGTGAGGCCTCCGTAGCCTGAATCGAATACGCCTATTGGTCCTTGCATGTTCATTTCGTTTTCGCTATCACCCTGATCTCCATTTGAGCTATCTGTTCAGGTGCCTGATCTGCCTAAATCGGACGGCTGGAACCAGTTTATCAAATTCTGATCAAAAAAAAGACCCGCCTTTGTAAGACGGGTCTAATGTTAATCATTTGTTCTGTGTGTCCTTCGAAGGACGGTCAAAAATCAAAGGCCAAGTTTGGTCTTAACGTCTGCCATGATGTCTTCAGAGTCCTTTGTGAAAAGCAGGAATCCTAAGGAGCTATCGAACACATACGTGTATCCTTTTGCTTCTGCCACATCATCAATTGCCTTCTTAGCCTTATCGATGATCGGTGTCAACACTTCTTGCTCTTTCTTAGAAATTTCATCCTGAGCTTGTTGTTGAAACTCTTGGATTCTTCTTTCCAACTCAGAAATCTCACGAACCTTGGTATTTCGAACCGTTGGAATCATGTCTTTCTCTGTTTGTTGAAATGAAGCCACTTTTCCTTCATATTCTTTGGCCATTGCCTCCAATGCTGTTTGGAATTCTTTGGCAAATGCCTCCAATTCTTTTTCGGCCTGTGCTTTTTCTGGCATCAATTCCAAAAGGGCAGCAGAATCGATATGACCCAATTTTTGTTGGGCAAAGGTTGGCACTGCCATGGCAAGTGCAATAATCGCAACTAGTATCTTCTTCATTTTTCGTGTTTTTCGGGGCGCAATATTAGAAATTATTTATCCGTCTTAACTGAGTAACCCAACTCGTCAAGAATGTCTTCGCTTAGGTCGTATTTTTCTGATGTATAGAGCATTGTAAGCGTTCCTGCTTTATCGAAGATGACTGCGTAACCTCTGGCATCAGCAATCTCCTTGATGGCGGCATACACCTTATCTTGAATAGGTTTGGTGAAATCTTGGCGTTTTTGGAAAAGATCGCCTTGAAAACCAAATCGCTGCTTTTGCTTCTCCTTCGCTTCCTTTTCTTTTTCTATGATCTGTTCTTCCCGCTTGCGTTTCATATCATCAGTAAGCAATATCTGCTCTGCCTGAAAATCTTTGTACATCCGGTCTATTTCAGCATACATCTTCTCAATCTCTTGTTGCCACTGAACAGAAATTTCGTTGAGCTCCTGTTGTTTCTGCTGATATTCTGGAATGTTCTCGAGAATGTAATTTGAATCTACGTAGCCAAAGCGCTGAGCCATTGAACTGAACGTAAAACTTAAAGCGATAAGAGTAAAAACGACTCGTTTCATGTTATTGAAATATTAGAATTGTTGTCCGATTGAGAAACTGAATTGTCCTGGCGCCATGTCGGGTCTACCTGGCACATCGTCAAACCTCCATCCATAATCGAGCCCAAGTAGTCCGAACATGGGCAGGAAGATACGGACTCCAACCCCAGCAGATTTCTTAAGTTGATAAGGTTTGAACTCGTTGAATGTGAGCCATGAATCTCCTGCTTCTGCAAATGCAAGAACGTACACAGTTGCCTGCGGATTTGGTGAAATTCTATAACGGAGTTCGGCAGCATATTTTGTAAAGATCGTTCCTCCTACTTGCACGCCACTGACTGTTGGTGTAAGCGAATTGTTGTCGTAACCTCTCATTGCAATGATCTCTCTTCCATCCAGGGCAAATCCACTTAAACCACTACCTCCAACAAAAAACCGTTCGAATGGGGCAATGCCCAACTGGCGATTATAAAGACCGAGGAATCCGAATTGCATCTTGGTCTCGATAACCAAATTCTTTGCCAAACTCACATACCACTTGGCATCGAACCTCCATTTATGATACTCAATGAGCTTATACTTGGTTGGTGCGTCAGCATTTGCATAATCAATATTGGAGAATGCAGAAAACGGTGGTGTAAGCTCCAAACTACCGGAAAGAATCGAACCTTTCGTTGGGAAGATAGGTTCGTTGATGGAGTTTCTTGAAACAGTGATCTTGTAGCTTACCGTGTTGGAATTTCCATTGTTGAAACCGGAAATGAGCTGATAATTATCCAAGATATAGTTTTGGTAGCTGATTTCCTGTTGCAGAACAAAAAAGTCATCTGGCCACTTCATTCGCTTTCCAAGCCCAACGGTTACCCCGGTGATACGAATAGCTTGTCTACCATCTTGATTTTTAGGAATTCCATTTGATTGTACCGAATGATAGGCTGAAAGGCTCAGGGCATTTGGTTTATTTCCTCCCAACCATGGTTCCATGAAAGAGAAGTTATACGACTGAAAATACAATCCGTTGGATTGCGCACGAATACTCAGACGCTGACCGTCTCCAGCAGGTAGTGGTCTCCAAGCTCCTTTTTTAACCGTATTTCTCAATGAGAAATTGTTGAAGGTTACACCAAGTGTTCCAACAATTCTGCCTGCTCCCCAACCACCTGAAAGTTCAATCTGATCAGAAGGTTTTTCCTCAACCGTGTACTCGATATCAACCGTTCCATCTACTGGATTCGGCTTTGGCTCAACACCCAATGTTTCTGGGTTGAAATAACCCAATTGCGACAACTCCCGTTGTGAACGGATGATATCTGCCCGGCTGAAAAGCTGCCCTGGTTTTGTTCGTAATTCACGAAGAATAACGTGATCGTTGGTCTTGGTGTTTCCGACAACAGTAACCTTATTGATCGTTGCCTGCTTTCCTTCGCGAACACGCATTTCCAGGTCAATACTATCATTGACAACTAGAATTTCAATTGGCTCAACATTGAAGAAAAGGTAGCCATCATCCAAATAAAGTGAGCTGACATCTCTGCCGTTCGGGTTCATGAAAAGATTGGCATCCAAACGCGATTGGTCAAATACTTCACCTTTCTTAATTCCCAAAACCTTATCCAACACATCGCTAGGGTATTTTGTATTTCCTGACCACGTTATGTTTCTGAAATAGTACTTGCGGCCTTCTTCAAGATTCATCTCCACATTGATGGAGCCATCACGATTGGCGTAAATGGTATCGCTTATGATGCGCGCATCGCGATAGCCCATTTGGTTGTACTTGGCGATAATGGCTTTCTTATCATTCTCGTATTCGAAATCGAGGAATTTCGAACCTTTCCAAACTCTCCACCACTGGCGCTGTTTGGTCTCTTTCATTGATCGGATAAGCTTGCCTTTTTTCACTTCCTCATTTCCGCGAAAAATGATCTTGTTGATCTTTACTTTTTTGCCTTTGGCAACATTGAATTTCAGAATGACGCTGTTCGGAAGCGTTGTGTCATTCTCTTCAATCGTTTCCACATTCACATTCAGAAAACCCTTGTCGATAAAGTGGTCTTTGATGATGTTTTCCGTAGAAACGATCAGGTTTTCGTTCACCACTTTCCCTTTGATGAGCCTTATTGACTCCCGAATGTCGTTCGCGTCACCTTTCTTCACGCCTTTCAGCGCGTATTTGCTCAAACGCGGACGTTCCTGTAAATGGATGTTCAGAAAGATCTTGCCGTCAATGATCTTGGTTGCTGTAATATCAATATCGCTGAAAAGCCCTTGGTCCCAAAGTTTGTGGATTGCTTCGGTGATGGCTTCTCCCGGAACTTGAACTTTATCTCCTTCAGAAAGACCGGAAAGCAGAACCAGCACCTTCTTATCAAGATATTTTGTGCCGCTTACCGTAATAGGCCCGATCTCGTATTCCTTGGGTGCCGAATAATCAATCTTCGTGTCGCCACCGACCACGATAGAATTCTGTGCGGAAACGGAAGCTGAGAACAGCAACAGTACCGACACTAAGGCTAACAATATTTGACTGCGCCTAGGCACTGACCTGCTCACTGATCTTTCCAAATCTTCTTTCTCGTCCTTGATAGTCAATTATTGCCTGCTCAAAATCTGTCCGTTCAAAATCAGGCCATAGTTTGTCGGTGAAATACAGTTCCGCATAGGCAATTTGCCAAAGCAGAAAGTTGGAGATACGGTGCTCTCCACTTGTACGAATAAGTAATTCTGGGTCAGGAATTCCAAGCGTGCAAAGATGCTGATCGATGATTGATTCATCAATTTGATCTGGCTCCAAATTTCCTGATTTAACATTTTTTGCAATCGCTCGTACTGCCTCTATCATTTCCCACCTTGACGAATAGCTGAGTGCCAACGTCAAAGTCATTCGCGTATTGTGCTTGGTCTTTTCAATCGCCTCATTCAGTTCTTTGAAGCAGCTTTTAGGTAGACTTTTTAGATCGCCAATCGCATTCAACTTGATATTGTTGTCTGTAAGCGTTTTCGTCTCCTTATTTATTGTCTTGACCAACAGCGTCATCAGTGCATTTATCTCGTACTGAGGTCTGTTCCAATTTTCTGTAGAGAATGCATAAAGCGTGAGATATTCAACTCCAATTTCTGCTGCACATTCAACCGTTTCTCTTACTGCTTTCACTCCTTTACCATGTCCAAAGGTTCGCAGTTTGCCGCGCTGCTTTGCCCATCGCCCGTTTCCGTCCATAATAACGGCAACGTGCTTAGGTAATTTACTTTGATCTATTCGTTTATCGATGGCCATAGAAATGAAAATCGCCCCGAAAGGCGATGCAAATGTACTTTACTGAATGAGACTTATTGATAAGCTGGACATTTGGCTGGTCTGGCCTTGATATTCATGGAAATAGAAATGAGTGCAAACGAGTACCAATCATTGGTTTTTGAATTGCCACGTTGGCGTCCTTCCAACTGGTCATCGTTCAATGTCGACCTATTGGCCAATTCATATGCGATGTTTCCTCTCTCTGCCTGAATCACGTCAGGAGAAGCATATGTTCCGCTTACGTCATCGAGGTAATCGGTGAACGTATATCGCATTCCCCATTCCAATCCGACCGAAAACGTTTTAGATATGTTCGCCTTCATGCCAAGACCAAATGGAATGGACGCTGTGGTAAGCGAATATTTTTTTCTGTCCGGATAAAAGGTCGTGCCCTGACCTTCAGTCCCTAGTGGCTGCAACTCATATTTGTTCCCGTCAGCAGCTTTAGTGGTTGGGTTGAACTTGAAAACAGCAATCCCTCCAAAAAGAAATGGTGTGATCGGATGATGCATGTCTCCAGGAGCGTATTTAAAAAAGTTGAACTCGCCAGTTATTGCAAAGTCATATACCCACGACTGAAAATTCAGATTGCGCTCTAATTGTGATGCAACTTTAGACTTGGCATCATCTCCTCTTAAATAGCCTAAAGTGAATGCGCCTCGCAGTGAAAAGCGTTCGTTAAAATTGTAACGATAGAAAGCCCCTCCTGCTGGCATTACTTGCTTAAAGGGAATGTCAGGATTCAAGTCTCCCATATAAAACGACACGCCACCCATTACCCCGAACTCAGAGAACTGAGCCTTGAGTGAAGTATTGAACAGAAGAACAAAAAGGATTAAACCACCTACTTTTTTCATGACGACTATTGCCCTTCGCAATTAGAACTTCGGAAGTCCTTTTCTTGTTGTGCGTATTTTTCGTTGATAGGTAATGGTCAAAAACATATACGAGTCCAGATCGGATGGGTCTCCACGTTGCTGACCTGGACAAGTAGAACAAGCTCCAGGGAATGTATCAACCCCTCCGGGCACTGGGGCTAAGGATGGGTCTGCAAGTCCCTTGGCGATATTATCATAGCCCAAGGCATTGCTGATTATCTGTGCACCTACAGGGTCTCTTCTTTCGCCTTCTTTTGTGTATACATAAGTAGTACTTACGTCATCCATGTAATCTGTGAATGTCTTTCTAAGTCCATATTCCAAGCCGATACTGCTCTTCTTATCTAGAGCGTACTTCATACCAACGCCAAATGGTATTACAAATTGCCAATTAGAGTATTCATTTCTAGAAGGCACGAATCCTTGACCTTCGGTATGATACTTTTTGAGCGAATACCACTTGCCATCATATCTACCCATCGGATTCATATATGTCAAACCGACTCCCGCAAAACCATACAGGTAAAGATTACTTCCTTTCTTTCCTCTACCGCGGACACGCCTGATCTTGTAACGGCTTCCAACAGTCTCGCGCATCCAAGACACCTCAATTTGAGTAGCCCATTCAACGATAGGAGACCTGAATTGCAAGTTTCTATTGTTCCTAAAAGGCTCTTGGGTGAATTTGTCATTTCCCGCAATTTCTCCAAAACTGAAACCCGTCTTTGCAGATACGTATTGAGAAATCTTATATCGGAAACCAAGATTCACTATGTATCTGGTTGAAGCTGCATCCAAATCGAAGAACCAATCTGAACCGATTTGATTACGCCCACCAAGATCGCCTAGAAACTGAGTAGCTCCAATTCCGCTTACCCACTCGTAACGCTGTCTTTTCCAGCGTTGACCACTGACGAACATCGGCAGTATAATCAAACAAAGTAAGATCGTTCTTATGCGCATTTCAATTGATTCCTAGACGGTTAGGCTAAGATTGCAAATATAGCCATATTATCATGGAACATATCGTTTTACGCACGATCAGTTACGCATATCATGTCCCCACATGAGCTTTCCGCGCAAAGTGTCGAAATAATCATGTGGCCCGAACCGTACCAAACCAACCTTGAAATCAGCTTTTGAAACTCTGATTTCAACTTTAGAATTCAGAATTCGTGACTGTGAATCGAGCGAAATCATGAAGTTTGGATCGGTTTGATCAATTCGTAATGTCACTTTGCGATCATCACCAATAACCAGCGGTCGAACGTTCAGATTATGTGGGGCAATTGGCGTAATGATGAAATTACTTGTACTCGGAGCAACGATTGGTCCACCAGTGCTCAGAGAATATCCAGTAGAGCCTGTAGGAGTGGAAATGATCAATCCATCGGCCCAATAAGTGTTCAGGAAAAAATCATCTAAATACGTTCTTACCACAAGCATGGATGATGTGGCGTTCTTATGTACACTTACTTCGTTCAACGCAAAGTTGTCTACTCCAAAAAGATCAGAGTCAGCTTCTGCCTGGACCAATGTCCTTTGATCTACCTGAAAACTACCGGCTTTGAGTTTCTCCAATGCTTGTTCAAGCTCCTCAAAAGGCGTACTGGCCAAAAACCCTAATCTTCCAACATTCACACCAAGAATTGGGATTTCAGAACTGCCCACTTTCCTCACAGACTCCAAAATGGTTCCGTCTCCGCCAATGCTGATCAGCGCATCAAATTCGCCTTTCTGAAACTTTCTGTTTTCCATTACAGCGCCCTCTTCTACGGCACCAATGGAAGCGAGATCTTGAGTAAACGAAACAGATTCAAATTTGCTCAGTAGTGAATTTATAACGGATTCTAGCCTACGCTTATCGGCTTCAAATCGTAATCTCCCATGAACAGCGATTCTCATAAACTAAATGTGCTTGGTGAAATGTACAAAGAAACCATGTTGAAGATTTTTGTTCATCGAATACTCAAACCTCCATGCAATATTGTAGAAAGTGACCATGTCTAATCCAAGCCCTCCGCCCATAAGCAATGAGCCAGCGAGCGGGTTTCCTTTATTGAACTGATTGTCTATCACGTATCCCATGTCGAAGTTAGCATTCAGGTAAAATGCCAAGGGAAGTGTGTTGAACCTGTCAGACTTGAGAAATTTCAGTTTCACTTTACGAAACGGGAAAGCAGCCCACCTCAACGATGTTTTTAGCAAGCCATACTGCTGTCCATCAATCACATACAATTCGTAGCCCCGAACAAAATCCTGTTCATATCCCAGCCCTTGTTGCAACGAATAAGGTTGTTCGTTTATGGAAGAAACCTTGATCTTTTGCCCATGAGCAAAATACCACCGTTTATGAATCTGCCAATATTTGGCAAATTCCAATTCCAAGGACCACATGTCAATCGGGCTATCGAAAATCCGCAGACCATCTTTTCTAAGTCTAAATTCAAGTCTGTAACCTTTCAATGGATATTGGGAGAAGTCGGTCAGGTCACGTTTTACCTCGTACTCTATCGAAAAATATCGGCTCGTATGTTCCCCTGCCCCATAATATTCTGGCTGCAATTTGACAACGGAATCGGTCACCCAAGCATGTGTGTACCGAAGTTCTAGCTTATGCGTGTTGTAGAGATTTGGTCGCCATCGTGGTGTGATTGCACCATAAGACTCTTTCCGAATGTGCACATCCGAGTTTTTATAGAAAAGCCGTTTATTATCTACAGATCTGTAAGCCACCTGATGCGATTGCTCGTAGCCGCCTTTGAATTCAATTCCCCACTTTTGAGCCTTATCAAGGTAAGGAATCTCATACCTGAGTTCATATCGATTGTTGTAACCGAAGCGAAGCTGGAGCACCAACCTTTCGTTCATTCCTCGAAAGTTGTTCCACTTGATAAGTGTCCCGAAATCCAACCTGTCCCAGCGTTTGGTTTGCCACCATTCGCTCAGATTCCGATCGGCAAATTCGACAAACGGAATCGGCCACAGATACCATTGCTCTGTGACGCGGACCACCACATCAATCTCATTATAACTTACCCAACAGGTGTCGATATCAACAAAATTGAAGAGTTCTAAGTTCCAAACGTTGCTTCGCGAACGGGCCAAATTGTAGGACAGATTCTCTCTCGGAATGGATTGACCTTCCCTAAATGTGATTTCGCGAAGCAGGATTCGTTCTCGCGTTATCTTGTTCCCTTCAAACGTGAGCGAGCTTATCAGAACCTCGTCTTGAGCCAAGGCCGAAAAGGAAATGATGATTGAGAGAAAAAGCGCGAGCGGTCTAAAAAATCCTGTCACTAGATATTGATGTACCGCATCAATTCATCGTAGCGGCCTTTAAGGTCCTCAAGATGGGCACTTTCTTGGAAATACGCAATTACCTGATAACCGTATCGTTCCAAACTTTGGACGATTGCCCCAACTTCCTCACGATTCACTTTCAGCGTAAGTTCAAGCATGCCCGTTTCGGGACGTTCAAAAACGTAACTGCTAAGGATTTTAGCGTTGTTCGATTCTACCACATGCGCGACTTGCGCAAGGGAATAATCGTTCTTATTCAAATTGAGTACAATAATTCCTCCTGGCTGATTGATCACGGCCAACTCTTCAAACTTGGTAACCAGATCTAAAAGTGTGATACAACCTAGATAACGTTCGTTGGCATCAAGTACAGCAACTACCGAAAGATCGGAAGCCGACATCTTTCTGATAACGTAATAGATGTGCTGCGATTCGAGTACAAAAGCACGATTGAAGACCTCTTTAGATGCAATGACGGTATCGTCCTTCGCCCCATCCAAAATATTGTCTTCGCTAATCAGACCTAAAAAATTCTCGCCATCCACAACTGGCAGATGCGAGACTTTGAACTCGTCCATCCACGCCAAAGCCCTAGCCACTTCATCATTTGGTCTGAGAGGTGGGACAATTTTCGATATGAGTTCTCGAGCAAGCATTTCCTTCGTTGGCGTGCAAAGTAAACGTATCTGCACCGTTTTTGTTATACATACGGAACTTTGAATCGTTCAGGTTCATTCATGAAACCTAATTTTGACCACTTTCCAATTGCTATTGATCATGAATCGGACCAAACTAAGCGTCAACATCAACAAGATCGCAACCCTGCGCAATAGTCGTGGTGGCGATAACCCAAGCGTGGTAGAAGCCGCCATCAAGGCACAGCAGTTTGGGGCGGATGGCATCACTGTTCATCCACGGCCAGATGAAAGACACATTCGATATCAGGATGTATATGAGTTGAAGCCTGTTGTCTCGACCGAATTCAACATTGAAGGATATCCGAACTCAGCATTCATGAAAATGGTATTGGATGTGAAACCAACTCAGGTAACATTGGTGCCAGACCCTCCAGGCGTGCTAACATCAAATGCGGGTTGGAATACGGTCGTTCATGCCGATTTTCTGAAAAAAGTCATCGGAGAATTAAAGGCTGCTGGAATTCGAACATCCATATTTATTGAAACGGATGAAGACCTGATCCGAGCGGCCAAACTTACCGGAACAGACAGAATAGAACTTTACACGGAGAGCTACGCAATTGGGTTTCCGAAAGACCGAGAAATAGCGATTGCGCCATTTATTGAAGCAGCAAAAATTGCACACAAAGTCGGTTTGGGAATCAATGCGGGCCACGATCTGAGTTTGGAGAACCTTGCATTTTTCAATCAGAACATTCCTGAGCTTTTAGAGGTTTCCATTGGACACGCTTTAATTTCAGATGCCTTGTATTTCGGGATGAGCAACGTGATAAAAATGTATAAGAACGCGCTTCAATGAAGCTGAATTACAAAGAATATGGTGAAGGAAAACCGTTGGTCATTCTTCACGGACTGTTCGGTTCGTTAGACAATTGGTTTTCGCTGGCCAAAGCCTTTACAGACCATCATCATGTTTACCTGATCGACCAGCGGAACCACGCACAATCTCCACATAGCGACACTCACACCTATGATGAAATGGCTGATGATCTTTTTGAGTTCTTCAGCGCGCACGGGGTAAAAGACGCTGTTCTGATAGGGCATTCAATGGGAGGTAAAACAGCCATGAAATTTGCGGCACTCCATTCGGAACTATTGGAAAAGCTGATTATTGTGGACATGGGAATCAAACAATATCCCGTGCATCACGACCTCATCATTCGGTCCATGCAGGCCTTGGATCTGGATGCCATGACATCTCGGAAAGAGGCCGAAGCCTTCCTAAGTCACATGCTTGATGAAGATGCAGACACGATTCAATTCCTGCTCAAGAACATCTATCGACAAACGAAAGACGATGGCTCGGTAGGCTACGCTTGGAGATTCAATCTACCCGTGCTGGCACAAGACATTGAAGAGATGGGATTGCCGATTCTTTCGGGGTCCGAAGTGCCTACGCTTTTCATTAACGGAACAAAATCCAAATACATCGTAGATGAAGACAAATCTGCGATTCTAGACCTTTTCCCGAACGCTCAATTCAAAGCCTTGAACACTGGTCATTGGGTTCATGCGCAAGATCCTGAAGGATTTGTAAATGCAGTGAAAGCGTTTATTGATTGATCTCTTAAACCAAGCTTTTCCATTCTTGGCAAAACGCTGCTCAAAACAAACGAGCAGTGCTGATTTGGATTTACGCTGCAGTTTGCCAAAAGCCATTTCTACAACATCCACACACTTTTTGGCTTACTTCGGAGTTCTAAGTCACCGTCAACCAACCAATGCTAAGTCGCGAACAGGAGGCCGAAATCATCCGCAAGGCGCAGAAGGACATCAATGCCTTCGGCCCGCTCTACGATGCGCATTTCAGCACCGTTTTCGGCTTCATTTTCAAACGTATCCGCGATCAAGCGATCACAGGCGAACTCACCTCCGTGGTCTTCATGAAGGCTCTGAATTCGCTTCCGAAATACACCATCACAGGCGCACCGTTCTCATCGTGGCTCATTCAGATCGCGCTCAACGAGGTTCGACAGTACCATCGAAGGACAAACAAGCATTCATCCGTTCCGCTCAGCGAAGCCGACCTGCTCTCGGTTTACGAAGAATTAGACGAAAAACAGGAGCACGAACGCAATCTGGAACAACTGCTCAAAGGCCTCAACCAGCTCGATGAAGAGGCAGCCATCTACATCGAAATGCGTTTTTTTGAAGGAAGGTCATTCAAAGAAATGGCAGAGATCTTGAGCATTTCTGCCGACAACGCCAAGGTGCGCACCTACCGCGCCCTCGACCGATTACGAACAATAATGACCAACTTCGGCACCGCAAAATGACGCGCTACCACGCAAATACCGACACCGAAAAGAAGAGCTCCTTCAACGAGGTTCCTTCCCAAGAGGAAATGAACCGCTACAAGGATTTCGGCAAACTCACGCACAATTACCAGCGCATGACCAGGCCGCTCTACAAGCGCCCCATTTACCGCTACCGCAAAGGATTTCTCATCATCCTACTCGTGCTCCTCGTCCTTTGGTTGATCATGGAGTTCGGTTAAGCGTTTCGAATTTCTTCAGTTAGGATTTAGTGCTTTTTTCTTTGGGCGTTCCCGCAATGCTTCGCAAAGCGGTCGGGCTTTCCGCTTTTACTCCTCGCTTCGCTGCGGGGTAACCGCTGCAATCCCTAACGCGATCCGATCCGCGAACATCAGTCCGATCAGTTAAATCTGTGTTCTCACAAAAAAGTTTGTTCCCTTTTTCTTTTCCTGCATTCTATTAGCAGGACACCCAGATCTCCGGCCGGTTATCAGTCCAAAAAACCACCACGCCAAAAGGCGTGGACAAGGATTGTATTAACCAAAACTCAACTATAATGGCTGGACAGCAAGAATCACCAAGACAAAAAATGATCGGGATGATGTATCTCGTTCTCACCGCCCTTTTGGCGCTCAACATTTCAAAGGACATTCTCGATGCCTTTGTCATTGTCAACGAAAGCCTCGCGGCCAGTTCCGAGACCACGGGCAAAAAGATGGATGCGCTCTATTCCGACTTCGAATTGGCGCGCAGTATCGACCCCGAAAAGGTGGATAATTATTGGGCACGTTCGCAAGAAGCCCGCAGGCGAGCGACTGAGTTGAACACGTTTATCGATAGCCTCAAGACTACCATCATCGCCAAAACCGAAAAAGTGGAACGTTCGGTTGCCGATACACTTTCGATGGACCTCATTTCCAAGAAAGACGACTACGATACTCCAACGAATATTCTTGTGGGCGAGAAGGAAGATGGTTCTGGAGGATTGGCCAATATTCTCAAGAACAAAGTGGCTGAATATCAGGAGTCAATGCGTGAGTTGCTGAGCGAGGAAGATAAAAAGTACTTCAACGACCGCATTGATCTTTCCGATCGAAAGTTGGCTGACCAGACCTCAACGTGGGAAACCAACAACTTTTACCACACACCTTTGGTCGCTTCGCTGGTCATCCTCTCCAAGCTGCAAATGGATGTGGCCGATGTGGAATATGATGTGGTGAGCAAACTCTACCGCTCGTTCAATAAGAAGGATTTCTTCTTTGATACGATTGCCGCAACCGTGCTTCCGCAAAGCAATTATGTGCTTTTGGGAGAGGAATATCAGTCCGACATCATTGTGGCGGCATACAGCACCACACGTTCGCCCAAGATCCGAATTGGAAAACTCAACGCAGACGGAACGCAGCTCGTTTCAAGCAACGACACGGTTGCCACCCAGAACGGCAAAGGCCTTTTCCGAAAACGAGCCACGGCCGAAGGCATTTTCTCCTATGAAGGCATGGTCGACCTCGTGAACAGCGAAGGCGGAACGCAGAGCTATCCGTTCCGATCGGAATACATCGTAGCGCGGCCATCATTGGTGGTGTCGCCAACGCAGATGAATGTGCTTTACAAAGGCATTGACAATCCTGTGGCCATCTCGGTTCCTGGTGTTCCTTCCGAAAAGATTTCCGCCACTATCACCGGAGGAAACAAACTTAGAAGAACGGGTTCAGGTCAGTATGTCGTTGAAATGAGCCCACAATCTCCGAACACGGTTAACATCGTTGTTTCAGCCACAATGGCTGATGGAACCGTACGGAATATGGGCAAAATGGAGTTTCGAGCGAAACGTTTACCGACTCCGTTTTCAGAGATCAATCGGAAATCTGGGTCCATCAGAATGTCTGAAGGAGAACTCGCGGCTCAGCTCGGATTATCAGCAAAATATGATGAGGAATTTGTGTTCAAACTTAATTGTCGCGTCAAGAAGTATCGGGTTTTCATTCAAGACCGTCAGAACCAGATTATCATGAACGATGGTTTTGAAGGGAGCACTTTTCCACCTGAAGTCAAAGCGGCTCTTTCGAAAGCAAAGAAGGGTTATCGTGTCCAGTTTGAGGAAATCGAAGGAGTTGGTGACGATGAGGTTCGCCACAAACTAGCTCCAATCATCATAACCGTAATGTGATTATCCAATGTCAAACGAAAAAAGAAATTGCATAATCGCGGTCTTGGTTCTCTTATTGACCCAATCAGGATGCTCACAGACTAAGCTGGATTACAACACGGTGAAGTCAGAGATTGCGAAACGGAAGCGTGAGCTGAGCTCTGCTTACAGCGACCCAAAGTGTGATAAGGATTCTGTTGTGCAATGTGCGCAGCAGTTCCTTTTCACCACCATGACAAGCAAGGTTTTCCCTTGTTGGTATGGCACGAGGTGGGATTATAACGGAACCACCGAAGAACCCCGAAAAGGGAGCATTGCCTGTGGCTATTTCGTTACCACCACGCTTCGCGATCTTGGTTTCGATATTCCACGTGTGCGTTGGGCGCAACTTGCTTCAGAGAGTATGATTCGGGAAATGACGGGTTCTGAATACATCAAGCGCTACCGCTTTGCAGACATTAGTCACATCGAAAGCGAGATCAGAGCTTGGGACGATGGACTGTATGTGGTCGGCATGGATTCGCATGTCGGTTTCATTGTGAACTCAAATGGAAAATGTGCCTTTGTTCATTCTGACTATTTCAACCCACTGAGCGGAGTGATTTCCGAAGCGCTTGATTCAGATAATCCGCTGAAAACCTCTAAGTATCGGGTCATCGGTAAAATTCTAACCAAGGAAATGACGCGTAAATGGTTAGAAAATGAACGTTTTCCTTGATCAGAAACAGTTCAGATCCATCCATTTCTAATTACTTCGCGTCATGCAAAACAAGATTGCCACAGAAGTTGGTTGCAGACCTGAACAGGTCAAAAGCACATTGAGTTTGATGGATGGCGGAGCAACGGTTCCCTTCATTTCGAGATACAGAAAGGAGGCGACAGGCGGCTTGGATGAAGTACAGATTGAGCGGATAAAGGAACTTTTTGACCGCTATTCTGAACTGGAGAAGCGCAGAGCGACCATTCTGGCTTCGTTGAAAGAACAGAATGTGTTGACTCCTGATTTGAAGAAAAAGGTGGAGGAAGCCGCCACTTCTCAGGAGTTGGAAGATCTGTACTTGCCATATCGTCCAAAACGGAAAACGCGTGCCACAATGGCCATTGCCTTGGGGTTGGAACCATTGGCAAAAATCCTGATGGCGCAGAACGAGCGCTTTCCTGAACGTGCGGCAGAACGGTTTGTGAAAGGCGAAGTGAATTCCGTTGAAGAAGCGTTGCAAGGTGCACGTGACATCATTGCCGAATGGATGAGCGAAAATGCTGCGTTGCGATCACGATTAAGGCCGCTTTTCCTTCGCGAAGCGATGATCAGCTCTAAAATGGTGAGGGGAAAAGAAGAGGAGGGCGAGAAGTTCCGTGATTATTTCAAACACGAAGAACAGCTCAAACGCATTCCATCGCATCGCTTTTTGGCCATTATGCGAGGCGAAAAAGAAGGGTTTTTAAGAGTGAATATTGCTCCGAATGAAGAGAATGCACAACAATTGATGGAGCGCTTTTTTGTGAAAGGCGAAACTGCCAGTTCTGACGAAGTGCGAACAGCTGGCAAAGACGCTTACAAACGTCTATTGCAGCCATCGCTCGAAACCGAGATGCGAAACACCTTCAAAGGGCAATCGGATGAACAGGCCATCAAGGTTTTTGCGGAAAACCTGCGGCAATTGCTGATGCTTCCGCCATTGGGCGAGAAGCGCGTATTGGCCATTGATCCTGGTTACCGAACGGGTTGCAAGGTGGTTTGCTTGAGCGCGCAGGGAGACCTGTTGCATAACGAGAACATCTATCCGCATCCACCTCGCAACGAACGAACCCAGGCGATGAAAAAACTGTCAACGTTGGTGGAACAACATAAGATTGAAGCCATCGCCATTGGAAACGGAACCGCCAGCCGCGAAACGGAAGCATTGGTCAAAGCCATTCACTTTGATCGGAAAGTGCAGGTTTTTGTGGTGAGTGAAGCGGGAGCTTCGGTCTATTCAGCAAGTAAAGTGGCGCGCGATGAATTCCCTCAGTTTGATGTGACGGTTCGTGGTTCAGTGAGCATAGGAAGAAGGCTGATCGATCCTTTGGCGGAATTGGTGAAGATTGATCCAGCAGCCATCGGTGTTGGTCAATATCAGCATGATGTAGATCAGAAACAGTTGCTAGCATCGCTGGAACGGGTTACCGAAAGCTGCGTGAACCAGGTGGGTGTCAATTTGAATACGGCAAGCAAATTCCTTCTCCATCACGTTTCAGGTCTTGGGCCACAATTGGCGGATAATATTTTGGAGTTCCGAAGTGAAAATGGCCCATTTTCTTCGCGAGAGCAACTCAAAAGCGTTCCCAGATTAGGAGCCAAAGCCTTCGAACAAGCCGCTGGATTTCTTCGAATACCACAAGCGAATGACCCATTGGATAATTCTGCCGTTCACCCAGAGCGCTATGGTTTAGTGAAAAAAATAACGAAGGATTTGAAAATTTCAGTCGCAGATATGTTGGGAAATGAAGAACTCGTCAACTCCATCAACTTATCCAACTATATTACTGAGGATGTCGGTCTGCCAACGCTTCAGGACATCAAAGAGGAACTCCTCAAGCCTGGTCGAGACCCTAGAAGGATCATCAAAGTGTTTGAGTTTGAAAAGGGAATTGAGAAGATTTCTGACCTGATCGTTGGCATGGAACTTCCTGGAATCGTAACCAACATCACGGCTTTCGGTGCGTTTGTGGATGTAGGCGTGAAGCAGGATGGCTTGGTTCATATCTCGCAATTGGCCGACCGTTTCATCAAAGAACCGACCGATGTAGTATCAGTTCATCAGCATGTACGGGTAAAGGTTTTGGAAGTAGATGCTGCCCGAAAGCGGATTGCATTGAGCATGAAAGGTCTTAACGGATAAGCGAAACGCGACCGAGCTTTTTGTACTGCCTACCTCGATAATCCTCGTAAAGAATCTGGTAAACATAAAGGCCTGGTTTCACTTCATTTCCGGTTTTCATATCACGGCCATCCCAACCAACAAGGATGTCATCAGTCACGAACAGTTCTTTCCCCCAGCGATCGAAGACGCGGAAATCGAACCAGAAAATATCTTTGCCATAAGCGTAAAAACCATCATTGATCCTGTCCTTATCAGGCGTAAATGCTGATGGCACGTATAGGGTTGTGTACGGAGCAATGTAAACCGAATCGCGAACAGTGTCAGTGCAACTATATTGATTGTAAGTAACCAAGGTAATGACCTGCATTCCTGTGTCTGCATATGCGTGCGAAGGGTTCTCTTCGTCCGAAAATGGAGTGAAATCTCCAAAATCCCATTCCCACGTAACTGCATTAACCGAGAGGTCTTCGAAATTGATCAGTGGCTCTATGGCGGTGGTATATTCAGGAGTCGCCAAGAAAGAAGATATCGGGCGCGGATTGACCGTTGCTGTGTTGGTGGCTTCGGCAGAACAATTTCCCCAAGTGACTTGCAGCGTCACATCAAAATCCCCTGCTCCTTGATAGAGCACAGATGGCATCGTATCTGTTGAAGTCTGACCATCGCCAAAACTCCACAGATAGGTAATACCAGAGGTTGGAGCCGAAGTATTCACAAAAAGTGAAGTGTCGTCAACGCAAACCGCATCAACCGTAAAACTCACGGTAGGAATCGGTTCAACAGTCATCGTTGTTGCACTAGAATTGACGCAGCCGTTGGCATCCGTTCCCGTAACCGTATATGTGAACGAGCCTGCCGCTGAAGGAGTGAAAACAGGGTTTGCAATGGTTGCACTGCTCAGTTCCGTTGTTGGGTCCCAAACGTAACTGACCGCGCCAGACGCGTTCAAGTCAACACTTTCCAGTAAGCAGATCGGGTTGTAATTGCCTGCATCTACAAGAGGCAGATCATGAACAATCGAAAGAATACTGTCGGTTGTGGTGCAGTTTGCATTGGAAGCCTGATAATAGAGATAATAGCTTCCAACGCCTGCGGTGGAAGGAGAAAACACGCCCGTGGCATTGGTGATTCCCGCGCCAGACCAAGTTCCGCCAGCAGGTGTAAATCCTGCTAGGGTTACATCAGCAGCATCGATGCAATTTTCAATATCCGAACCTGGATTGACAACAGGAGCGGCAATCAGCGTAATGGTCACTGCATTACTTGCAACACTGGTACAACCAAGGTTTGTGGCTTCAACTGTGATGCTGTTTCCAGCGACCAATCCAGTGGTGGTCCAAGTTGCAGAAGCACCGTTCTGAACGGTTGTCGCTCCATCAAAGAATTCATAGCCTTCCAGTCCAGCAGGATTTGCCGTGAATGAAATCGATTCGCCCTCACAAATTTGACTTACCGGAGCGCTTAGCGTGACGCTTGGATAAGGACTAACAACTGTTGTAATGATATTGCTTTGTCCACCAACGCAACCTTCTACAGATGTTCCTATCACAAACACATTGGTTCCTGTTGCAAGCGAACTCGTTTGATAAATGTTCGAGACACCTGATTGCACCGCAGCTACTCCTTCAAAAAACTGGTAGTCTGCCAGACCGAGAGGAAGAGCCGTGAAGATGATATCATCGCCATCGCAGATGCTATCGTTCAGATCAGAGCTGGTAATTGTCACAAACGGAAGTGGATTAACCTGAGTGACAATGGCAGCACTTGCCACGCTCGGACAACCATTGTCCGTTGCTACAACGGTGATGCTGTTATTGACAGGAACGGTTCCGAATAAAATGTTGCTTGCGCCATTTTGCAATGAATTGTTTCCATTGAAAAATTCGTAGCTATCAAGCCCTGCTGGTGATGCGGTGAACGTGACCGTCTCACCTGCGCAGATTGTGTTGTCCAGATCATCCGAAGTAAGGGTAACAGTTGGAATTGGGTTGACCGTTGGCACAATCGTATCACTTGGATTGGCGAAACAACTTCCGACAAAAGCCTCTATATAAATGCTGTCTCCTTGCTGTATGCTTGAACTGGTATACACAGGCAAAGCACCATTCTGTACCGACACTCCGTTTATGAAAAACTCGTAGTTATCGTATGTTGGCGGTGTGGCAGTGAAAATGATCGGGTCGCCTTCGCAAATGCTTGTTGAACTCGCGCTAAGCGTCACATTATACACGTTCGATTGTACGGTTACCTGAGTGGAATCGGTAACTGGCCCGCAACAGGCAGTTAGAACAGTCACTTTTACCCAATAGGTTCCGGGCGTGCTGAAGTAAACATCTGAAGTGGTGGTTACGGAAGCTCCAGATTCGGTTGGAGGAGATGCAACTGGACCGAAATCCCAATCGTATTGACTCCCAACGAGTGTGGTTGAAAATTGATTCGGACAACCCGCGTCTACTGTTGGGTTTGCAGGAGAAATGGTTGGAAGTGTTGGTCCGTTATTGAAAATTCCTACGAAATCAGTGAAGGTCGTTCCTCCATATGTGATTGTTCTCCTTCCCGTTGTCGGATAGGTAACTGCAAATGGACCGTTGCCATTTGCTGTCTGTGGATTTGCGCCTGAGCCGAAATTCCAAGCTGCGTTTCCACCAGTTGCGCTAAACGTCACTTCGGAATTGGTACAACCATAATTGTCGACAGAAATAATAGGTGGGTTGCCTGGCACACCATTGTTGTTTGATGCAGACACAGGAGTTCCTGCTGATTCCAAAAGAGGCATTGAAACCCCATCTGAACCATTACCGCCATTGCCACCGTTACCACCATCGCCTCCATTGCCACCGTTGCCGCCAGAACCAACATCGCAACTACCTCCTCCACCAATACCCCCAAAACCACCTGAACCGCCAATACCACCTACGCCTCCTATCCCGCCATATCCTGCGTTACCAGAAATTAACGAGCAATCTTGTATCACTCCGCTAGGACCATTATTCACTAAAAAGACGGAAAACGAAGAGCCTCCACCAAACCCACCAGTACCACCAGTACCACCACTTCCTCCTCCGCCTCCAGCTCCACCATCAGCACCAGATCCATCATTGCAGAACAGGCCAGACTCTGAGCCACCTCCGCCTCCGCCTCCGCCTCCAGTTCCGCAACCACCTGCCATACCGGTACCCGCCTGTGTGGGAGTCCAATAGCCATTGATAACCAGCCCAGAAAATCCGGTAAGCCCATTTGTTCCAGTTGTACCGTTGCTTCCACTGGCTCCATTACCACCGTTTGACCCCGCAGGATGACTGCAATTAGAGGAACAAAATTCAGAACCACCAACACCACCGGTTCCTCCGCCACAAGCGCCTTGTTGAGCGTCTGTCCCAGCACGATTTCCGTTCCAACCTCCATTTCCTCCGTTTCCTCCATTACAGCCACACATGGAGATTCCCCCAGTTGCAATGGAAGCATCTGTATTGAAGTTTTGATTGTCCGGATCGCCATCTCCACCGTTTTGCCCATCACCGCCTCCTTGTCCTGTCACTCCAGCCTCGCCCGGTTGTCCGTTACTGCCGTTCCCTGCAGTGACAAAACATCGAACTATGTTATAGTTGGAACAGCCGTTGAGATATATTCCGTAAACTGATGCTCCAAAAGGACTCGTAGTGGTGGATGCAGGGGCGTCTGCTACATCGATTGTAAGGTCTTGAAGACGGAATCCTGATGCATTAAGTCCTGCCAATGCAACAAGTGTATTGGCAGGTGTAGGCAACGGATTTGCTGCGGTGCGACTGATGACGCTAGGCGTACTGTTGCTCTTTATCCAGGTTGAAGGATTAAACCCTCCTTCAATAGTCACATTATTAGGAATGGCAATGCTGCTACTAATGGTATACGTTCCAGAAGCCAGCCAAAGCACATTATTTGTTGCGTTAGCTAAGGTCAGGGCATAAGAAAGAGATGCGGGATTGATCCGTGTGCCAGTGAGTCCTCCAGCAGCTCCAGAAGGGGAAACGTAAATGATTCCGCATTCTTGACCATTGCTAGAGGCAAAGAACAACAAGACAAGAATGATACTTAGAAAAAATGTCTTGATACGATTCATTTTCAAGCCTTACATGAACGCGCGAAAGTAAATGGGGTTGCTGGTTTCTTTGGTCATTTCATGTTACCAAACGGTTATCGAGAAAAGAATAGGTATTTGTACCGTAGAAACACCTTAAAAAAGCAGCCCTTAAATGGCTGCGCGTGAAGTATGGAAGCGGCATCCCTTTCTTTTCCATGGTTTGCGCTTCGAGATCCTCAGTGACCGCTGGGAAAAGAAAAGATACAGCGGATAGCCTGACCCGATTGCGGGAAGTAATGCGCAGTGGCGAGGGACACGCCCAAAAAGTCAATCTCTACGAACGGAAAGCTATGAAACGAGCGTAGTGGATAACATTCTTGTGTAACGCCCATTTAGGGGTTGCATCGGGATAATTTTGATTCTCAAACCTTAAGGTCATGAAAACCAATTTCGCACACGTATTTTTTATCTGCGCACTTTCTGTATTTCTGATGTCGTCTTGCGCATCGGTAAAACCATGCGGAGAAGCGTACACTGAACAACAACAATTTTTCCAGTCAAAGAAATTCAAAGAGGCCGTAGGACAACGCGATTCGCTTTGCGAACGAACTACTGACCTTGAAAATGTATTGGCTACAACTGAGAAGGATCTGGCTAAGACCAAAGAAGAGTTGGCCAGCGAAAAAAAGAATGTTGATGCCTTGAATACTGAAATTGCTGCCAACAAGAAAGCGTACGATCAATTGAAGCTTTCGTCTGGGGCGCAAGTGGCGGGTCTGAGCAGCGATCTAGCAGCTAAGCAGGCAGAGCTTGCGGATAAAGAGCGTTTGCTGCAAAACCGCGAAGAGCGATTGAAAATGCTCGAAGAAATTGTGAAGAAACAGGATGAGTTGATGAACGCGCTTTCGAACAGGGTTAAAGATGCGCTGATGGGTTTTGATGCCGATGAGCTTACCGTTGAAATGAGAGATGGGAAAGTTTATGTTTCGATGAGCGACAAACTTTTGTTCAAATCGGGTAGCGATGGTGTGGAGCCAAAAGGCGTGGAAGCACTGGAAAAAATAGCTGGTGTCATGAAGAAGAACACCGACATTTTTATGGCGATTGAAGGCCATACAGACAGTATTCCTATCAAGACCAATCGATTTAAAGATAACTGGGATCTGAGTGTTGCACGTGCCACATCAGTGGTTCGTATTCTAACTGGAAATGGTGTAGATGCTACACGCTTAACGGCATCAGGAAAAGGCGAATTCTCGCCAAAAGCAAGCAATTCTACCAAAGAAGGCCGTGCTACCAACCGAAGAACAGAGTTAGTACTTTCTCCTAAATTGAATGAGTTGATGGATCTGCTTGGGCAGTATAATCGCTAGCTCAAAGTTCGTAGCTGAGATACAAACCTGCTCCGTTTCCTGTTGAAAATGGCGCAATACTCAAGCCTTTGGTGAGTGGCTTTCTTCGATGCAGCCAAGGCACAAGATATCCAACGGTTGCACCCACAAAATATCCAGCAATGATGTCGCTTGGGAAGTGCTTTCCGGCTTCGTACCTAAGAAATCCGGTAACGGCTGGTAGAATCACTGCTCCGGTCCAAACCAATGCCTCGTGCGTTCGGTTATCCGAGTAATCGGAAAAGACTTTAGCGGTGGTAAAACACAAGGCTGCTGTCAGTGAAGTGTGGCCAGAAAAGAACGATTGTCGGGCGTCTTTACTTGTCCGCTCGCTCATATCAACATCCGAATTGTAAACAAATGGTCGCGGACGCTTGGCCAAGCCTTTCGTCATTTCGGTTACTCCCAAGGTCAGCATAGCTGTTTCAGCATAAATGAAGCCGACCACAAGAAAATCTTTTCGGGCCCGTTTATTTATCATCAAAAACGCTGGCAGCGTCACACTTCCATAAAGCAGAATGTCGCTGGCAAAATCGGCTTTCGGGCTCCAATGGTCTGTAGCGCTACGGTCAAAACCCGGTAGTTCATATCGGTCAAGCGAATTGACCTGTGCGACCGTGAGGGGCCGAATCTGATAACTGGTAAAAAGCCCTCCGGCTGCCAATAGCCCAGAACCTGAAGCATAAACCAATTCCCGCTTCCAATTGAAGTTATAGGGGCTTTCAGCCTCTTGAGCACTGCTGGTTAAAACCGCAAGCATCAACACGAGGAAGAACGAGGTCTGTTTCATTATTCTGAGATACAAAAAAGGCGACCTCGGGTCGCCTTTTGCTTTGTGTTGATTGCTTACTTTATTGCGTTGAGTTTTATTTCAAGCTCAGTGAGTGCAGCTTTCATGCCCTCAATTTCTTTCTGCTTGGTGGCTTGGGCCGCAACATTTTTTTCAATGCTTCCTTGCGCTTCTTCGATCTTCTTGTTGTAGTCGGCAATGTCCTTCTCCAAGCCTTCCTTATCCTTGGCCATTGACACCAATTCCTTCTCAAAACCACCTAGAACCTTGCCCGCATTCTCAATCTCTCTTCTTACAACTTCTTTCGATTGTTCTACGGCAAAATCGTAAACGATCTTTTCGCCAGCAGGGTATTTATCTGGATGATTTGCCGTGCTCAAATATGCACCTCCAAGATCAAACGCAACAATAAGCTCCACTCCTTCATCGGTTGCTTCTTGCACAACGGAATAAACGTCAAAGGAATTGTCGCCCATGCTTTTAGCTTGGCAGTCGTCACCAAAGATCACTGTCTTATCACTGACCTTTCCTTTAAGGTCTTTCAATTGTTTTTTCCAAGCCTTCTTTATGTCTTCTGCATTGGCTCCTGTAATAGTAACAGAGAGACTGTTGCGACTACTGCCGTCAATGGCAGCCATTTTTTCAGTAACGGTTATCTTATTCTGAGCCATTGCCACGGATGACAATAACAACATTGGAAGGATCAATTTTCTCATTTGATGTGCTTAATTGTTAAGGCGCAAAGAAAATAAATAATCAAGGCTTATCTGATCTTGGCGGGATTCAATCCCATTAATCAATGCCTTCTTCTCCAACCTTTTTACCTGCCTGATAAACGATGGTTTTGACGACTTTGCCGTTTTCGTATACATAAACCTTACCGTCAATCAATTTCTTGTCCTTGAAGGTTCCTTCCTTTGAAACCGTTCCGTCTGCATTCATCAACTTGTTGAATCCGTCCACAAATTCGCCTTTACCAAGTTGCTTCGGAGCTGGTTTTCCAGAATATTTCTTGATGTTTTCGTCAAAAGCTTTCCCTTCAACCAAATTCACCGTTTTATCAGGAATAACGTTTCCACCATCAAAGTAGCGCTTGGCCTTGATGGATCCATTCTCGTAATATTCTACCAACTCGCCAGCCTCTTTTCCTCCTTTCCAGTCTCCGATATATTGTAGCATTCCGTTTTCGTGGAAGTACAGCTGCTGTCCTTCGCGCTTGCCTGATGAGTTGTAACTCCAATCGTACTTAAGCACGCCATTTTCGTAGTAATATTTATACTGTCCTGCCCAACGATTCATTTGCCAAATTCCTTCTTCCTGAATCTGTCCGGTTCGGTAATAGATCTTTGCATAACCGTTGGCAATGTTGTTGGCGAAAGTCAATTCGTGCTTCTTATTTCCGTTCGGATAGTATTTGGTCCAAACACCTGTCTTCTTATTGTCCACGTATAGACCTTCCTCTACCAACTGGTTGGTTTCGTAGCCTTGATACTTTCCATCATCATTATAGACCTTCCACCAACCTTGTTTTTGGTTGTTGGAATCTTTGGCATTGATCGTATCGCCACTGGCAGACTGTGACGACTGCGCACTGGTTACCATAAAAGTGGTCAGTAGAAAAATGTAAGTGAGTAAACTTTTCGCCTGCATATCAATCTTCTCTCGTTGGGAGGTTTATACTCTCTAAACAATATTTTGTTCCAAGTCGTTTATCGAATTCTAGCGAGACATCTCTTTATCTCGAACGATTCTTACATTTGAGAAGCCTATGGAAAAATGGATAATTGAATCTTCTGACCGCAGTCCAAGTGTGGTTTTAGATAGACAGGAATCAATATTAAAGATTGACGGCAGGTCTTATCCTGAAGAAGGAATGGATTTTTTCGATCCTATTATTCTCCGCTTCAGAACCTTACAAGATTCTGAAAGTCCTATTCGTACGGTTCATATCAGATTGGAGTATTACAATTCTGCCACAACAAAGGCCATTGCAGAGCTGCTTACTTCACTTGTTAAGGCAACTCAAAGAGGCTTTGAGACCAAGGTAATTTGGGAGTACGAAGAAGATGATGACGGTATTTTAGAGGATATCGACATGTTCATCGAAACCTTTGACCTGAAATTTGAGATCCGCTATACGGAATTCAAATAAGTTGATGGCTCAAATGGCCGATCATATCGGCTGTCATCATTTCCAACGAATAATCGTTTTTCCATCCCCAATCATTTCGGGCATCGGTATCGTCTATTGAACCGGGCCATCCGTCAGCAATTGCTTGTCTGAAATCGGGTTTGTATGAAATAGAAAAATCAGGAATGTGACGTTGAATTTGCAGCGCAATTTCGGCCGGAGTAAAATCTACTCCAGAAATGTTGTAGCTAGAACGAATCTTGACCTTTTCGCTTTCAGCTTCCATAATGCCGATTGTGGCTTTTATGGCGTCCGGCATATACATCATAGGTAATCGGGTGTTTTCAGACAGAAAACACTCGAACGATTGACCGGCAACGGCTTTGTGAAAAATATCAACTGCATAGTCAGTTGTTCCTCCGCCCGGATTGCTTTTGTAACCGATAAGTCCAGGATAGCGAAGACTTCGCACATCTACGCCATAGCGATGGTGATAATAATCGCACCATCTTTCGCCAGCCAATTTGCTGATACCGTAAACCGTTGTAGGTTCGGTAATGGTTGATTGAGGCGTATTCAGTTTAGGTGTATTTGGACCAAAAACGGCAATAGAGCTTGGCCAATAAACCTTGTCTATCAACCCTTCTTTGGCCATTTCCAGCACATACAAAAGCCCGTACATATTCAAATTCCACGCAGGCATGACCTTTTGTTCGGCAGTAGCCGAAAGCAGTGCTGCAAGCAAATAGATCTGACCAATGTTGTATTGAACTACCAATTGGTGCAAACGGTCGCGGTCCATTACATCAAGCAACTCGAATGGGCCGCTTTCCTTCACTTCTTGCGATGCTGTTTTGAGGTCGGAGGCAACAACATTTTTACTGCCGTAAATTGAGCGAAGCTCCATTACGAGTTCGGTACCGATCTGGCCCGAAGCTCCAATCACCAAAATGCCTTTTTTCTTTGTCATTCGTTGCGTGTTCGCAGGTGGGCAAATGTATCATTTTTCGAAGCCTGAAACGGAACACGAACAGTTCCAATTTGCTTTGGAAGTGGTGTTTATATTTGGGCAAAATTGCGAGAGAAATGAGTGCTTCAAAATTTGATTCGAACCGTGCGCCAGAACCTGTTGGCCTTTATCCGCATGCCCGAAAGGTCGGCCAACTGTTGTTCCTTTCTGGAGTTGGGCCACGAGAGCGCGGAACCAAACAAATTCCTGGAGTGGAATTGGATGAGGGCGGAAATATTCTCTCTTACGATATTGAGAAACAGTGCCATTCGGTATTCAATAATGTGCGAATGATACTGGAAGATGCTGGTTCGAGTTGGGATCAAATTGTTGATGTAACGGTTTTCCTGACCAACATGAAAGATGATTTCAAGACATACAACCGTGTTTATGCGGAATATTTCAAGGATAATTTGCCTTGCCGTACTACGGTTGAGATAAACTGTTTGCCAACTCCGATAGGAATTGAGCTGAAGGTGATTGCGACTGTTTAGTCGGCTAGCGCGCTTGCGTTAAGGATGGAAGCGGCATCCTTTTTTCTGACCTCCGCCATCGACTGCGCTCAGGCATCGGCCAGAAAAAAGATATAGCGGACAGCCTGACCCCGATCTTTATCGGGGAAACGCCCAAACAGAATCAATCATAGATCAATTGACCATGCTCAATTTCATCATGTTTGATTGCCCGCGTTCGGTAATTGGCATGCTGGCAATGTTGATGACGAGGTCGCCTTCTTTTACGAGGCCTTCGCGTTTGAGGCGCAGTTTGAGGTCGGCAATGGTGTGATCGGTGCTTACGTATTTATCGTAAAAGAAGCCGCGAACGCCCCAAACGAGGCTGAGCATGTTGAGTATGGATCGATTGTCGGTGAAAACGAAGACGTTTGCTTTTGGCCGATAACTGGCAATTTTGAATGCCGTGTAGCCCGAATTTGTCATTGTGATGATTCCTTTTGCATCTGACTGTTCGGCCAAGCTGACGGACGTTTGGCAAATGGCATCGGTGATGGTGCGGTCGATGCTGGCAATGTGATTCACTTTTCTGTAGTAGATGTCGCCTTTGTTCTCTAAATGGCGGATGATGCTGTACATGGCTTTGATAACCATTGTTGGATGATCTCCAACGCTGGTCTCGCCACTCAGCATAAGTGCATCGGCACCATCGAGAACAGAATTTGCCACATCGTTCACTTCGGCCCGAGTTGGTGCCGGATTGGTGATCATGCTTTCCATCATTTGCGTGGCAATGATGACCGGCTTCGATTCGTTGAGGCATTTTTTGACGATCTGCTTCTGAACAACGGGAACTTCTTGCATTGGAATTTCCACACCCAGATCGCCACGTGCCACCATCACAGCATCTGTTTCGCGAATGATGTTATTGAGGTCTTTAACAGCTTCTGGCTTCTCAATTTTGGCGACCACTTTGGCTGTTCCGTTGTGCTTTTTGATAAGTTCTTTCAGTTCAATAACATCTTCAGCCTTCCGGACAAACGAAAGTCCAATCCATTCTACATTGTGCTGCAGGGCAAATTCCAGATCGGCAATATCCTTCTCCGTCAAACAAGGCATTGAGATCTTTGTGTTCGGAAGGTTGACTCCTTTTCTGGATTCCATCATTCCGCCATGCTCAACCGATGCGGTAACCTCCGTTTTTCGGTCGGTTCCAGTTACCTGTAAGATCAGTTTTCCATCGTTGATCAGAATGGTGTCGCCTTCTGCCACATCTTTCGGAAACTCGGGATAAGAGAGATAGACTTTCTGTGCCGTGCCAACACATTTTTTTGTGGTGATAGTGATCTGATGTCCGCTCCTTATCTCCACTCCGCCATCAGTCACTTCTCCCAAACGGATCTTTGGTCCTTGAAGGTCGGCCAACAAACCAACGTGCAATCCCAGTTCATCGTTCAGCTCTCGGACGTATTGAATCACTTGAAGATGGTCTTCATATTTTCCGTGAGAGAAGTTGAGCCGAGCAATGCTCATTCCGCTATCTATCATGCTTTTCAGCACTTCCTTTGATGACGATGCCGGGCCAATGGTGGCTATGATCTTTGTCTTATTGAAACTCATTAATGCATAAGATTTAAGTATGATTTCAATGCTCCAGTATCAACTCGCTGGGCTGCATTTATCAGTGGTATCAGGTTTAATTGATCTTCAATTTCTGCCAGTTCAAACTCATCGAACTGACCATAGGCCTGAAAGAAATAATCAACCTTGGTCAACTCTGGAATGAGCAACTCAGGCTGCTCCGTTGCAAACAGGTCTCCAGCCTTTGCAACCAGATCTTTGATCAACGGTTGATTGCTGATCAAAAAATATTCCTTGTGTGTCACCTCGTCTTCATACATGAATTGAGCATAGGTTGGCAAATGTGGTTTTTCTGGGTCTTCCAAGAAATCGCGCACCCGTTTAAAAGCACATTTAAAGTGCTCATTCAAGGCATAACACAATCTGTAATCTTTCTGGTGACAATAGATATGAAACAACTCAAAGTCGGGTTCCTGAGGTAGCCATTCAGATGCGTTCAGTTTCATAGCCGTGTTCCAAAGGTATCATTGATCAGGCAGACAAACGAAGCCTTTCTGACAAATGATGGTTTCTTAAACTTCGATATTGAGCTTTTCGCAAGCTGCCTTTGCCGCTGCCTGCTCTGCCAGCTTTTTTGTGCGGTCAATTCCTTCTCCGCAAACTTCACCATCAATCATTAATGCAATGGCAAAAGATGGACGATGACCATCAATGGTCTGGCTCATCACGGTGAACTCAAACTGATGCTTGTCTTTCTGGCACCACTCAATCACTCTGCTCTTGAAATTGGCGTCTTCTTTCAGAAGCTGTTCAAGATCGATGAAATGATCGATCATTCGGTCTAGAATGAACTTTTCGGCATGAGTATATCCGCGATCGAGAAAGATTGCTCCCACAAGTGCTTCCAGTGCATCTCCGCCAAGCGATGAACTCGTTCTATTGTTCTCTGCGCTCTTATTCACCATTTCGGGCAAGCCAAGTTTGCGCGAAAGGCCATTCAGGTTTTTCCTACTTACAACCTTTGATCTGGTTTCGGTCAGGAATCCTTCATTTTCAAATGGATATCGTTTAAACAGATATTTGGCAACAACGGCACTGATCACCGCATCTCCCAAAAACTCCAAGCGTTCATTGCTTACAAGTGTTCCGTCCGATAGTTTTTCACCGGCAGACCGATGAATCAGTGCCAAACGGTAAATGGAAATGTTCTTTGGAGTAAATCCCAATATATTCCGCAACGCCTGGCTCAGTTCCTTGTCTTTTCTGAAAAAGCTGCGCAGGGTGTCGAGCAATGGAATCCGGTTTATAGAACGAACTTTTTAACGATGATGGAAGCGTTGTGTCCTCCAAAGCCAAAGGTGTTGCTGATGGCAGCATTCACCACACGTTTTTGAGCTTGGTTGAAGGTAAAATTCAACTTCGGATCAAAGGCTGGATCATCTGTAAAATGATTGATGGTTGGAGGAACAAGATCGTTCTTCACCGACATAACGCAAGCAATGGCCTCAATGGCTCCTGCCGCACCAAGCAAATGGCCCGTCATGGATTTGGTTGAGCTGATGTTCAGATTGTACGCGTCAGTCCCAAAAACTTCCTTGATGGCTTTCGACTCGGCAATATCACCTAGCGGAGTACTTGTTCCATGCACGTTGATGTAGTCAATATCGCTAGGCTTCAACCCTGCATCGCGCAATGCGCTCCTCATTACATTGATAGCTCCCAATCCCTCTGGATGTGGCGCAGTTATATGATGTGCATCGGCACTCATTCCGCCACCAACTATCTCTGCATAGATCTTCGCTCCACGTGCCAAGGCATGTTCCAATTCCTCTACAATAAGACAACCTGATCCTTCGCCAAGCACAAAACCGTCACGGTCAAGGTCAAATGGGCGCGATGCCGTTTCGGGCGAATCGTTGCGTTGTGAAAGTGCTTTCATGGCGTTGAAACCGCCAACTCCTGCTTGTGTTACCGCAGCTTCAGACCCACCGGTAACGAAAATGTCCGCCATTCCCAAACGGATGTAATTGAACGAATCAATCAACGAATTGGTAGATGACGCACACGCAGAAACGGTCGTGAAATTAGGTCCGCGCAAGTTCCATTTCATAGAAATGTGGCCTGCGGCAATGTCTGCGATCATCTTCGGAATGAAGAAAGGATTGAATCGCGGTGTTCCATCTCCAAGCGCAAATTCGCTGCACTCATCATAGAATGTCTTCAAACCTCCGATTCCCGAACCCCAGATCACACCGGCACGGTCATGATCGATGAGCTCTTCGTTCAATCCAGCGTCAGCCCAAGCTTCTGTAGCAGTCACCAATGCATACTGCGCATAAGGATCGAGTTTCCGCGCTTCCTTACGGTCAAAATGTGCTTCAGGGTCGAAGTTCTTCACCTCGCAGGCAAACTGCGTTTTGAACTTCGATGCATCGAAATGCGTGATGGGAGCAGCGCCACTTTTGCCAGCAATAAGGTTTTCCCAATACTCTGTAAGCGAATTGCCTACCGGAGTAAGGGCTCCCATGCCTGTAATAACTGCGCGTTTTAGCTCCATTATTAACTTAAATACCCGCTTCCCAGCGTTGGATAACGTTAGGAAGCGGGTAATTTTTCCTCGTTAGAGGAGAAGGTTACTTAGCGTTTTCTTCGATGTATTTGATCGCTTCGCCAACGGTACCGATGTTTTCAGCCTGATCGTCTGGAATAGCGATGTTGAACTCTTTCTCAAATTCCATGATCAGCTCAACCGTATCCAAAGAATCTGCTCCCAGATCATTTGTGAAGCTAGCCTCAGGTGTCACTTCGTTCTCATCGACACCCAATTTATCAACGATTATAGCTTTTACTCTTGATGCAATATCAGACATGATTATCTGCTTTTGGTAGGTTTTTTTATCGCTGCAAACTTAAACAAAATTCAATTCTACAAACGTTAGTTCCAAGTGGCGACCGTCCGCTGGTAGGTCTCGCCCTATTCCACACATAAAAGCGTTCTCATTTTCAAGCACATAGCAACCCAATTAATCGGGTAGCTTAACAATTATTAAGACGTGCTTAAAAATGAGCCTGAAGCTGCCGCGCTCATTTGGTTAATTTTGGCGCGTGAAAACAGGAAGCATGCATTTAGCAAGAATATCAGCCATTGTCCTTGTATCCATTCTAAGCTTATTCTCTACTGAGATAATGGCCCAAGACGAATGGACATTGGAACGATGCATAGAACACGCACTCGAACACAACATACAGATCAAGCAGTCTGCGCTGCAAGAGGAATCGGCACGATTGGACAAAACCCAATCGCTGGCACAACTGTTCCCATCGCTCAATGCGAACTCGAGTTTCAACGTAAACTTCGGACGGAACATTGACTTCGTGACCAATACGTACGTAAACCAGCAGATCAACAACAACAGCTACGGAGCTTCCAGCAGCGTGACCTTGTTCAATGGTTTCAGCCTTCTTAACTCATTCAAACAATCGCAAGTTGACCTGAAATCTGCAGGTTACGACCTAGATGGTTTGAGCAACGACATCAGCCTGAACATTGCCACTGCTTTCATGCAGATCATGTTCAATGAAGAGCTTCTTGGCGTGGCACAAGACCAATATGAAGTGACCAAAGAGCAATTGATCCGAACTCAAAAGATGGTTGATGCTGGTTCTATTCCTGCTGGAAACGCCTATGATGTGGAAGCACAATTGGCTTCGAATGAACTGCAGATCGTGACTGCAGAAAATGCACTCAACACCTCTGTTCTTACGCTGAAGCAAATGTTGAATCTGCCAGCATCAGAAAAATTCAGGATTAAAAGGCCAGAAATGGACCTTCCGCTTGAAGACATGAGCGCTACAACGGCTGGCACCATTTACGATCAAGCGTTGAACAATTGGCCGAAAATAAAAGCACGCGAATCGCGCTTGGAAAGCGCAAGAAAAGGAGAGAAGATTGCATTCGCGTCTTACACTCCTACGTTAAGTGCCAACGCATCGGTCAACACCCGATATTCCAGCGCAACTTCGTTCGGAGGAACGAGAGATTCATATCAAGATCAGCTGAAAAACAATATTGGTGAGAACATCGGATTTTCGTTGTCTATACCCGTTTTTAACGGACTACGAAGCAGAACCTCTGTTGGCAAGGCGCGCCTAAGCAGAATAAATGCAGAGCTTTCTCTTCAGGATGAGAAGAACAAACTCTTTTCGTCTGTACAACAAGCATATAATGATGCGCAATCTTCAAAACGTCAATTTGATGCCAGTACCAAAAGCGTGAACGCAATGGACAAAGCATTTGAATACGCCCAGCAGCGCTATGCGGTTGGAATGACGAATACCTTGGAATTCAATACCGCATCCAACAATCTTTCGCGTGCGAAATCTGAGTTGCTACGCTCTAAATTCGACTACATTTTCAAAATGAAGGTGCTGGATTTCTACCAAGGCAAAGCCATTACCTTTGATCCAACCAAATGAAAAACAATAAGACTCTTGTATTACTGGTGGCCACCGTTGTTGTGCTGCTTGTGGTTGCATTAATTGCCAAAAAGAAAGGATTTGTTGGTGGAGCTCCGGCCACAAAGGTGGCTGTTGAAGAAGTTGCCAAACGAAGCATCATAGAAACCGTTTCTGCCAGCGGAAAGATCCAATCTGAATCGGAAGTAATCATCAGCCCAGACGTTTCTGGAGAGATCATGGAACTGCCTGTAAAGGAAGGCGATAAGGTGAAGGAAGGTCAATTACTCGTGAAGATCGATCCAGACATTCAGCAATCGAATGTTGAGCGCTTGGAAGCTGCATTGAATACGAGCAAAGCAAATTTCGCGAACGCGAAATCGCGTTTAACGCAATCTGAGTCACGTCTCATCAATTCTAAAGCCAACTACGAACGAATTAAAAAACTGTTCGAGGATAAAGTGGTGGCTCAATCAGAAATTGATGCCACGACCAGCGAGTACGAAGTGGCAAAGAGCGAAGTTGAAGCTTCGCGCCAAAGCATGGAAGCGAGTCGATTCAGTGTGAAAAGTGCAGAAGCTGCGTTGAAGGAAGCTGAGAAAAGCCTTACCAGAACCGAGATCTATTCTCCAGTAAACGGTACCATTTCCAAGCTCAATTTCGAAAAAGGAGAACGCGTTGTGGGAACCACTCAAATGCAAGGTTCAGAGATCATGACCATTGCCGATCTGGATGAAATGGAGGTTACCGTTGAGGTGAATGAGAACGACATTATCCGTGTTGGCTTTCAGGACACCTGTGATATTGAAGTAGATGCCTATTTAGGAAAGACCTTCAAAGGAATCGTTACCAATATCGCCAATTCGGCCATGTCTTCTGGTATGGGAACCGATCAGATCACCAATTTTGAGGTGAAAGTTCGAATTCTCCGTTCTTCCTATGCTTCGTTGGTGAATGAAAAGCAACCTGACCAATCTCCTTTCCGACCTGGAATGAGCGCAACGGTTGACATCCGCACCAGAGAAGTGAAAGATGTGTTGTCTGTTCCTATTCAGGCAGTTACAACCCGAAGCAAGAAGGATTTGGAAGCAAAGGATGACGAAGGCGAAGCAGAGCGACAAAACAGACGTAAAGGGCCTGCTTCTGAAGACGAAGATGAAGCAGAAACGGTGGACAAGACAGCCGTGGTGGAAGATGCCATTGAGCTCATTTTTGTGGTTGAAGACGGAGAAGTTGTAGCCAAAGTTGTGAAAACAGGTATTCAGGATAATGAGTTCATTGAACTGATTTCGGGAGCTGAACTGGGCGATAAAGTGGTTACCGCGCCATACCGCGCCATATCGAAGAAGCTCAACCCGGGCGATGCTGTTGAAGTTGTGACCAAAGAAGAACTGTACAGCGCCAAGGAAGACGGAGCGGCAGAGTGATCATTGATCGTTCCAGTGGCCGTTATTCTCCATATTGAAAGTTCAACTTTGACGTGTTCTGTTGCTGTTTCGAGCAACGGGAAAGTATTGGCCGTTCAAGAAACGCACGACACATCTTACGCGCATTCGGAAAAACTGGTGGTTTATATTGATGAAGCCATAAAATTGGCTGGAATTCAACCCCGCGAACTGGATGCCATTTGCGTTTCTAAAGGTCCTGGTTCTTATACTGGTTTGCGCATTGGTGTTTCTGCGGCAAAAGGTCTGTGTTTCGGATTGGGAATTCCGCTAATTTCTATCGGTTCGTTGGAATCACTGGCGCACTGGGCCAAAGTCCATTTTCAGAACGAATTAGCAGATGTTTCCATTCTCTGCCCAATGATAGACGCTCGGAGAATGGAGGTTTACACACAGCTTTTCAATGACTCTCTACATGAACTTCAGCCTGTTTCGGCTATGATCATTGACCAACAGAGTTTTGCTATGGAATTGGAAATAGGCAAGGTTACTTTCTTCGGTGATGGTGCCGCCAAATGCAAGGAGATCATCGACCATTCGAATGCTGTTTTTCTGGATGGATTCAATCCAAGTGCAAGCGGAATGATCACGTTGGCCGAGGCCAAATTTGCTGCTAAGCAGTTTGAAGATGTGGCCTACTTCGAGCCTTATTATCTGAAGGATTTTATGGCTGGGAAGCCGAAGAAGGTATTCTGACCGTTCAAGCGTAGCCGTTCTTCAACGCAAAACGAATAAGTCCTGCAATGTTGTGAATATCAAGCTTGTTCATCAGGTTGGTGCGATGCGTATCAACCGTTCGTGGACTGATGAATAGCTTTTCTCCGATCTGTTTACTACTGAGTCCTTCAGATATCAACTGCAAAATCTCCACTTCCCGTTCGGTAAGTTCTACTTCCACTCCATTCAAATTCTTCTCCACTGTTTTTCCGGCCAAACTCATGGTCACTTCACTGGAAAACACATTCTGGCCTTCAAAAACCTTTCGAATTGCCGCTGTAAGTTCATCTTGCGCAATATTCTTTAGCAGATAACCGTCCGAACCGCAATCGAGCAGCTGCTGTACCATGCCTCGTTCGCTGTGCTGGGTCAGCGATATCACTTTCACCTTCGGATATTCCTTCTTGATTCTTCGGGTTGCCTCCATGCCGTTCATCACTGGCATGTCTACATCCATCAGCACCACATCCACGTCAAAAACCTTCAACAGTTCCAATGCTTTTTGACCATTGTCGGCTGTGGCCACGCAATCGAAACCTTCGATGTCGTCAAGCAGCGATTTCAGCCCGTCCAAAACTATGCGGTGATCATCGACCAATATTAACCGGATGTTGCTCATGGTAGCGGAATTCTAATGGTTGCAACAGTTCCTTGTTCTGGGCTTGGCTGGTAGTTCACTTCACCATTCATCGCTTTGGCTCTACTACTTATGTTCATCAGTCCAATTCCATTCTGGTTTTGCTCCGAATCAAATTTAAAACCCTTTCCGTTATCTTCAATCACCAGAATGAGGTGTGTTTTCGATTTCAATAACTGCACAGAAACAGCCTTAGCGTCAGAATGTTTGATGATGTTGTTGATAAGCTCCTGCGAAATGCGATATACGCTGATTTCCAAGTTCTCAGGAAATCGTTCACCTTCCACTTTATGGTGCTCAAATTCATAGTTGATGTCGGTGCTTCCCAAGCTTTTGCCCAACATATCTTCAATGGCCGGAATGAGCCCTCTTTCGCTCAATACACGCGGCATCATCTGATGGCTGATGCTCCGAACTTCAGCAATGGATTCGTCCAGCATGGCTTTCGATTCTGCATAACGAGTGCGCTGTTCATCTGAAACATCTTTGATCATGGAGAACCCTTTCTGTAAACGCAAGCTCAGCGCAGTCAGCGTCTGCACAATTCCATCATGCAGATCTTTGGCAATACGCTTCCGCTCTTCTTCCGTAGCTTCAATCACTGCAGAAATTCCTCGTTCTCGCTCTTTAATGAGTGCAGCATCTTTTTCGGCCTGAGACTTCCGTTTGGATCGCTGAAGGAGCGCAAAACCAAGTAACACCAACATAACCAGACCACTTAACAGACCGATGACCCATTTGGTCTGGTTCTCTATTTTGAGTTTAGCCTCGGCCAAGGCAACTTTTTTGTCAGCGATCTCGGTTTCCTGCTCCGCAGTTCGATATTGTGTTTCGAGTTCTTGAACTTGAAGACTGCGTTCCGCGTTCACCAAACTGTCCTTTATGGCGACATAACTCATCCAATAAGGATAAGCATCTTCAAAGCGACCCAATTTGCTCAGTGTTTTTGCTTTCTCCCAATAGACCTTCCAAAGTAATGCCTTATCGTCATGCGATTCTGCCACAGTTTGCGCAGAATCCAAATAGCTGAGCATGGTCTTTCGGTCATTAAGCATACGGTAAACCTCGGCTATGTTGTAATACGTAGAGGCGTATCCTTCCGAATTGCCAATTGCCTGCTGAATCCGAAGCGTTTTAATCAAATACTCCAGTGCCTGATCGAAATCCTTTCTGCCCAAATGAACATCCGCCAAACAATTGTAGGCGCGTGCAAGACCATAAAGATCATTCAATTTGATCTTAAGTGGAATTGACATCAGCACGTAATGTTCTGTCGAGTCAAGGTCTGGTATTTCGCGATACAAGAATACCTGAGCGATGTTTGTGTAGCTGGCCGCAATCCCATAAGTATGATTTGCTCTTTGCCTAATCTGTAGTGCCTGTCGGTGATAGCGCAAGCTTTTATCAAACTGATGATCCTCATTAAGAATGAGGCCGATATTATTATAGTTGTTGCCTAGGCCGATATCATCACCGATCCTCTCAAAGATCTCTGCTGAACGGATGTAGTGATCGATGGCTTTTTCTGTGGCGCCTTGGTTCCAATAGATGAGACCGATATTGTTGAGTGCTCCCGCCTCGGTTTTCAAATTCTTCTTGAGCTTGGCCTCCTTCAGTGCCAGGGCATACCAATACAAGGCCGAATCGGGCATCGACTTGATATCATAGGCCACCCCGATGCGGTTATAAATGCCGGGCACAAGCGAATCTCGTCCACTTTTAGCGCACCATTTCAGCGCCTTGTTCCCAAAATGGATGGCCGAATCGGGCTGGTTGAACACATAGACCCAAATAAGAGCATTGTAAGTGCTTTCATCTGCTTTTCCAGCATGATGGATAGACAAGAGACTATCAGCATTCGATTGTGCCCAGGTTTGAACCGAGAACAACAGAAAAAACAATACTAACGAACGTCTAAAGTAGCGTTGGCGAATCATAATGTGGGGTTAGATTGACCTACAACAAAGAAACTGATTCCTACGACATTCGTCTATAGTGGAATATTCCCGTGCTTCTTTCGGGGCAGCGTTCGGGCTTTATTCTTCAGCATGCTAAATGCTCGAATCAGTTTTTCGCGGGTTTTTGAAGGCAGAATGACCTCATCAACATAACCTCTTTCTGCTGCGCGATATGGATTGGCGAAATGCTCAAGATATTCCAGCTCCTTCTCTTTGAGTTTGGCTTCTGGATCTGCAGACGACATGATTTCGTGTCTGAAAATGATCTCTGCTGCGCCTTTGGCTCCCATAACTGCAATTTCTGCCGATGGCCACGCATAGTTCATATCCGCACCAATGTGCTTGCTGTTCATTACATCGTAAGCTCCGCCATATGCTTTTCGGGTAATGACCGTAATCCGCGGAACAGTAGCCTCGCAGAATGCATAAAGCAATTTAGCACCATTCGAAATGATGCCATTCCATTCCTGATCTGTTCCTGGAAGAAACCCTGGAACATCCTCAAACACCAATAGCGGAATGTTGAAACAATCGCAAAAACGCACAAAACGTGCGCCTTTTGTGGATGCATGAATATCTAAAACACCTGCCAACACTGCTGGCTGATTGGCCACGATTCCAATGCTTTTTCCAGCCAATCGGGCAAAGCCAACTACCATGTTCTCGGCAAAGTGTGCATGCACTTCCATGAATGAGCCAGCATCAGCCACCGCTTCAATTACTTCCTTGATGTCGTATGGCTGATTTGGGTTCTCGGGAATGATGTCATCCAACTGCAGGCGATTTTCATCTCCAGCGTGATATTCCAACGTTGGCGATTCTTCCTCACAATTCTGTGGCATATAGCTCAACAGTTTCTTAAGCTGTTCTATGCACTCAAGATCATTGGCACAAGCAAAATGCGTGACGCCAGACTTTGTTGAGTGCGCACTTGCGCCTCCCAATTCTTCTGAAGTAACCTCTTCATGAGTCACTGTTTTGACCACGTTCGGCCCAGTTACGAACATGTAACTCGAATCCTGAACCATCATCACAAAATCAGTAAGTGCAGGAGAGTAAACCGCACCGCCAGCGCATGGTCCCATAATGGCCGAAATCTGTGGAATTACCCCAGAAGCAAGTGTGTTTTTATAGAAGATGTCCGCGTATCCACCCAGCGAAACAACGCCTTCCTGAATACGAGCGCCACCAGAATCGTTCAATCCAATTACCGGAGCACCATTTTCCATGGCCAGGTCCATGATGCGGCATATTTTCTCAGCATGCATTTCGGCCAGCGAACCACCGAAAACGGTAAAATCCTGCGCAAAAACGTATGTCGTTCTTCCCTTCACGGTTCCATATCCAGTAATTACACCATCGCCTAGAAACTTCTGTCTATCAAGACCGAATTCTTGCGAACGATGCGTTACGAACATCCCTAGCTCCTCAAAACTCCCTTCATCCAGCAAGAGATGAATGCGTTCCCTTGCTGTCAATTTGCCTTTGGCATGTTGAGATTCGATGCGCTTTTCGCCACCGCCCAACTTGGCCAATTCCTGTTTTTCTCTAAGCTCGTTTATCTTCTCTTTCATGGCAGGAATCAGTAAGCAGATTTGAATTGATCTAAGAATCGTTTGTCATTCTCGAAAAACAAACGAAGGTCTTTTACCTGATATTTCAGCATTGCAGTTCGTTCAATACCCATTCCGAATGCAAATCCAGAATAAACCTCTGGATCGATGCCACAAGACTTCAACACATTCGGATCGACCATTCCGCAGCCCAAAACCTCCAACCATCCTGTTCCTTTTGTAATCCGGTAATCAGCTTCTGTCTCCAAGCCCCAATACACATCCATTTCGGCACTCGGTTCGGTGAATGGGAAATAAGACGGCCGCAAACGGATCTTCGTTTCAGGACCGTAAAATTCACGTGCAAAATAGAGCAGCGTGTCTTTCATATCAGCGAACGAAACGTTCTTATCTATATACAGTCCTTCAATCTGGTGGAAAATGCAATGCGCTCGTGCCGAAATGGCCTCATTTCTAAAAACTCGACCTGGAGAGATTGTCCTGATAGGCAGTTTTTGGTTCTCCATTGTTCGTACTTGAACGGATGATGTATGCGTTCTCAAAGCAAAATCTGGATCCTTAGCCACAAAAAACGTGTCCTGCATATCGCGCGCTGGATGTTCTGGTGGAAAATTCAATGCCGAGAAATTGTGCCAATCGTCTTCAATTTCAGGTCCTTCGGATACAGTGAAACCAATGCGTTCAAAGATTCCGACAACTTCTCTTCTCACCATATTCACAGGATGCCGGGTTCCAATTTCCATTGGAAATGGAGGAACCGTCAGGTCAATATTCGGGTCAACTTGTGATTCGCTTGACTTCAGTTCTGCCTGAAGGTCTTTGAATTTGCCCTCGGCCAGACCTTTTAGCACGTTCAATTTTTGACCAAAGGCCTTCTTCTGCTCATTAGGCACATCTCGGAATGCCGTAAATAACTGAGGGATTATTCCCTTTTTAGACAAAAATTGGAGTCGGAAGTTTTCCAGATCCTCTTTGCTGGCAATGACCAGTTCTTGAATCTGCTTCTCGTAGTCTTCGAGTTTCTTTAACATGGGGCAAAAATAGAACAGGCCGCGCAATTGGCGGCCTGCTTAAATTCCTGTTAGGATAAGATCATTTGCTTAGGATTTTCACCCGCATCGGGATTGCTTCTACCGGTACATCGCCTTGCTGTGTTTTCACTGCAGCAATCTTATCAACCACATCTAAACCATCAATCACTTCTCCAAAAATGGTGTACTGCATGTCAAGGTGTGGTGTTCCGCCAACTTCAGCATAAGCCTTTCGTTGCTCATCGGTATAGGTGATGCCCATTCTGGCTTCCATCTGCTTCACCATTTCTTCGGTGTACGTTCTACCCTGAACAATATAAAACTGTGAACCACTTGACTTGCGCTCCATATTCACTTGATCTGGCGTTCGAGCTGCGGCAAGAGCACCTTTTTTGTGAATGTATCTAGGAGTGATCTCCGCTGGAATTTCGGGACGATTATCGATTGTTCCAAGACTAGCATTTCCACCACCTTGAATCATGAATCTATTGATAACGCGGTGAAAAACCGACCCATCAAACTTTCCAGACTTTGCCAATTCAAGAAAATTATCTCTGTGCAATGGAGTCTCGTTGTAGAGTTTCAATGTGATATCGCCATAAGCAGTGCTTATCAAAACAATCGGTTCTTTCTTGTTTTGTGCAAAAGACCCTAAGCTGAATAAGGCGACCAAAAGAGTGAGGATAATCTGTTTCATCATGTTATATTTATTGTTGAATTTGTACTTTTAATGACTCGTCAAATATATTGTCTGAATTGAAACACAAGGCTAACCAAAAAACAGTCCAAATGAATACGAAGTTTTCAAAATGGGGTTTCCTTTTCCTTCTGATAGTCTCTAGCACAGGTTTTACCTCGTGTGAAAAGCAGGAGACCGCGACTGCGTCTATCGAAGTGGTAGAGAAATATACCGCAACACAAGGTACAGTAACCCGATTCAGGCCCATAGATGGAGCAGAACTTAAAATTTATGGGCCCACTGGCTCCAGTATTGAAGCAATCTTGTTCACAGATGCAGAAGGAAAAACTACGTTTACATACGAATATGAGGCTTACCTGAATTGCGATGTTTCCTATTTGGGAAGGGTATCCGAAGGAAATCCAGTGAAATTCGAACTGGGAAAAACAACTAGTACAACGATAATACTACCAGAGTAAGTTGGTTTCGGTTAATTTTACCCCTGAAATTAAAAAAATGAAACGCACTAAAATTTTATTGCCACTTCTAATCTTAGGAGTACTAATTGGTTCTTCTTCCTGCAAGAAAAACCGTGACGCGAAAGCTGTGATCACTGTTCTAAAGGATTCGGTCAATTTTATCACTGGAGATACTGTGCAAGTAGCAGCCGTACAAGCCATTGTGCGCTTTTACCTTGATCAGATAGGTGCAGAACAGATTGACACGACCATTCGTACCAACACATCTGGCAAGGCCGAGTTTGTGTGGTTTGAAGACGCCATCATTCAGTATGATGTGGTCTATAACTCATTTACCGACCTAGAGAATTACATTATCCTCAAGCAAGGAGAAACCGTTGAGAAAACGGTAATCGTTCCTTAGTTGGTTAATTCAGCATTCTTGAAGTAATCCAAGATTGCTTCTTTCATCAAAAGGCTTTGTTGCGTAGGATTGAGACGCGGAAGTTTTGCCAATTCCTTGTAATGAGGCCAACCGTCAGTGTCCATTCCAATGTACTCGTAATATCCGTATTGGCTAAGTAGACGACAGATTGCAATGTGCATCAAATCAGTCTTCTCGCTTTTCTTGAATGTCCGATATCCCTGCCCAAGCTCTTGAACTCCAATCAGAAATAATACCGCATCCAAGTCCAATCCTTCCCCAAATTTCGCTTCAAGCTCTGAAACAAGTTCACGCCAAGCTTTCTGTAGTTCCAATTCTAGCATGGCACAAAATTAGTACGGAAAGGCAGGAAACCTCAAAACGCTATTTTTGCGCGCACAAAATGTCAATACAACTCATTCTCAAGCGCCTCATTCTTTCCTCCTTCCTGGTACCACTGTGTTTGCTAATTACAACACAGCATTCGGTGGCTATCGAACTTCCCGATGTGAAAGAAGGTGCACCGATGGATATTGTCCTTGTCATAGACATTAGTGGAAGTACGGGTGGTATTCTATCCTCAGTTAGAGGAAAATTCTGGGAGATCCAGAACGAAATATCAAGACTTGAGCCCACACCTAAATACAGAATCGGTATTGTGTGCATGGGCCGACCAAGCTTTAAAAAAGAGAACAACTACGTTCAGGTAATTTCTGACCTGACTGATGATATTGATGCTGCTGCATATCCGTTTTTTCAGATCAAGGACGTTTCTGCCCCTGGAAATTATTTCCTAGGTCATGCATTGGATGTCGCGGTTAACGGAATGTCGTGGTCAAGCGACCCAAATGCCATCAAATTGATATTCCTTGCTGGAAATGGAAAACCGTCTGCGGGCCCAGGATATACAAAACCGGTTCGAGAGGCAGCTGAAAACGGAATTATCATCCATTCACTTTACTTTCTTTCGTATTCCAATCAGCAAGAACAAGCAGAATGGAATTCCATTGCAACAGAAACGAAGGGCACATTCAGCGTTATTGGGCTTAAAGAACCTGCTATTGTGCTTGAAAAGCCGTACGATGGTTCAATGCTTCGCGAGGCCAACCACATGATGAACACGACCTACCTTTACTACGGTCAGGAAGGATTGAGCCGTTACGAAATGCAGGCTGATCTGGATGAAGAAGCCGAGCTACAGGGCGAAAACCAAGTGGAAGCACGAACGTTTTTCAAAGCCACAAGCCTCTATCAGGGCAAAAATGCTAAGTGGGACCTAGTTGACCTACAGAATACCGGAGGAAATGTGCTTAAGCAGAATACCAAACTAATGGATGAGCGCTTGAACGAATATTCGAACGAAGAATTTCTTGCTCACTTGATGGAAGTTGGCTACGAACGCAAAGAATACATCTCCATTATTAAGATGCTAAGCACGCAACGTGAAGAGTTCCTAAAAGAGAAGCGCGAAAAAATGGAGAATTATCGCTTCGGAAAGACCTTTTTCGGGGTAGTTAATCGGCAAATTGTGGAGACAGCCGAAAAGCACGGATATACACTAGAATACTGATGAATTGGCTTGACATTCTGTTGGCCATACCAATGATCTGGGGCCTTTACAAAGGTTTGACGAGCGGCTTCATCATGGAAATTGCCCGATTGGTTGCACTGATCACTGGCGTTTATCTGGCAGTAAGGTTTGCTCAAGAACTTTCAGAATACGTCTATCAGAATTCGGATATCACGAACGAATTTCTTCCCATCCTTTCGTTCGCCATCATTTTTGTAGGAGTCGTTCTACTAGTACATTTCTTTGCCAAGGCCATTGAGCAATTAGCCAAAGCAGTCGCCTTGGGATGGGCGAATAAAGCTGCTGGTGCTGCTTTTGGGGTTCTCAGAATGACGTTCATAGTTAGCATCGTGATAATGATGCTTTCACGCTTTGAACTGTTAGATAAATTCAATCGGGGCGAAACAGCAGGGAAATCGTTTCTCTATTCGCCAGTAACACAATTAGCTCCGTTCATTCTTCCTATTTTGGAAGATGTGAACAAAGATTCCATACTAGATAAGGTTGACAGAAAAGTGAATAAAGCGCGCGATGCGATCCGTGATATTATCCACGAATAGCTTTGATTCCTGGAAGCTCTTTTCCTTCCATATACTCCAATAGCGCACCTCCACCAGTTGAAACGTAGCTAAATTTATCAGCAAGATTGAACTTGTTGATAGCTGCTACAGAATCGCCTCCACCAACCAAAGAAAACGCTCCGTTTTCTGTTGCTTTAGTGATTGAAAGCGCTACGGACTTGGTTCCATGCTGGAACGATTCCATTTCGAAAACACCCATTGGACCGTTCCAAAGAATGGTCTGAGACAACTGAATAACGGCATCGTAAGATTTCTCTGCTTTTGGGCCAATATCCAATCCTAACCAACCATCAGGAATGGCGTTGGTATCGCATGTCTGTGTGTTGGCATTATTATCAAATGCATCGCCCGCAATTGTGTCTTCTGGCAAGTGGATTTTAACGCCTTTTGCTTCAGCATCCAGCAGAATTTGCTTCGCAGTCTCCAAGTAATCATCTTCTACCAGCGATTTTCCAACCGAACCACCCATTGCTTTCGCAAATGTGTAGCTCATTCCTCCACCGATAATAATGTGGTCAACGCTATTGATGAGGTTTGAAATGATGGAAATCTTCGAAGAAACCTTGGCTCCACCCATCACAGCCGTAACCGGTCGTTTTGAATCTTTAAGCACCTTATCTACACTTTCGATTTCCTGCGCCAACAAATAGCCGAATAGCTTGTCGCTGGGAAAGAAATCTGCCACAATGGTTGTTGATGCATGAGCTCGATGAGCGGTGCCAAAAGCATCATTCACGTAAACATCTCCCAAATTGGCCAACTGCTGTGAAAAAGCTCGGTCGCCTGCTTCTTCTTCTTTGTGAAACCGCAGGTTTTCCAAAAGCAACACGTGACCCATTTTCAACGAATCTGCTGCGGCTATGGCTTCTGGTCCAACACAATCTGAAGCAAATTTCACAGATACTCCAATTAATTGAGTCAGATGCGCAACTATGTGCTTAAGAGAAAACTTATTTTCAGATCCGCTCTTTGGCCTTCCGAGATGACTCATTAGAATAACTGCACCGCCATCATCCAAAATCTTGGTGATGGTTGGCAGTGCCGCGCGTATTCGTGTATCGTCAGTGATATTGAAATTTGCATCCAACGGAACGTTGAAATCAACCCTCACAAGCGCTTTTTTACCAGCAAACGAAAATGTGTCCATAGTTTTCATGGTCGCAAAAATAGAAATCAGCTCTTGCTTTAAAGCAAGTGATACCATTGTATTGAATCATACTTTTGAGTCATGATATTGGTAACGGGCGGAACGGGTTTGTTGGGTTCTCATCTACTGTTGAATTTGGTGGAGAACGGTGAGTCGGTAAGGGCCATTTACCGAACCGAAGCCAAGCGCGATGCGGTTCTCGGCATTTTCGGTTATTACCAAGAAAATCCAAGGCCATTATGGGAACGGATTGATTGGGTAATCGGAGATGTTTTGGATATTCCAAGCTTAGAAGACGCTTTTGATGGCGTTTCTCAAGTTTATCATTGCGCTGCCGCTGTCACATTTCTACCTGCTGATGAACCGTACATGCACAAAGTGAATGTGGAGGGCACGGCCAATGTGGTTAATCTATGTTTAGAAAGACCTGAGTTACGATTATGTCATGTAAGCTCGGTGGCAGCCATTGGGCGAGATGGCTCCGAAAAGGTGATAAACGAACAGAACGAGTGGAAGGAAAGCAAGCACAACGCATCGTATGCGGTCAGTAAGCATCATGCCGAAATGGAGGTTTGGCGTGGCATTACAGAAGGCTTGAACGCTTTCATGATCAACCCATCGTTGATCATCGGACCTGGCGATTGGTCGCAAAGCACAGGAGCCATGTTCAGAAAAGCATGGAAAGGTTTGCCTTTTTACACACGAGGCGGCAACTGTTTTGTGGATGTTCGTGACGTGGTAGCAGTGATGATGGCACTGATGAAATCAGAGGTTCGGAACGAACGCTTTATTGTAGGTGCTGAAAACCGCTTGTTCAAAGAGGTTTTTGAGCGCATAGCACAAAACATGGGTAAGAAGCCGCCAACGCTTGAAGCTTCTCCGTGGATGACAGAGCTAACGTGGCGTGCAGAAAAAATGCGCAGCGCCATAACTGGAACCAAGCCATTCATTACAAAAGAAGTTGCACATCATGCTTTGCAACTGAACCGCTACGATAACGCTAAACTGTTGCAGAAACTTCCTGATTTCAGCTTCAGAAAAGTGGATGAAACTTTAGATTTTGTGTGCGACAAATTCATGTACGACCAGACAGCTACTGCGCTGAATTGACCTCGCTTTCCTGTTCTGATAGATTTTCCAGAACCTTATCGTAAATCACATCCATTCTATCGGTTTGGGTAGAATAGTAGTACAGACTGCTATCAAAATCGGCTTTGGAAACATTATTGGTCGCGAATATGGAGCCGAAAGCTTCGTCATACTGAAGCCCCGAAGAATCTGGATTGTAAATCTTGAGGTTGGCGGCAGTTTCTACAATATGCATGTCCACCATCATTGAAACCATCTTTTCCTCATCTATTAGGTAAGCTGGTTTCTTAGGTTCGTTTTCCTGACAAGAAACGACAAAAAGGGAAATCGAAAAGAGGAAGATGACTGCTTTTCTCATCGATCAAAGGTCAATCGTTGGCCAAGAACAGCATCGTTTAGTTTGCCATTCGAGTAGACCAGATTTCCGTTCACAAATGTGTGTGTAACGGACGAAGAGAATGTTGTTCCCTCAAAAATGGACCAGCCACATTTGTACAGAATATTCTGCTTAGAAACCTTCCAATCGTGTTTAGGATCTACAAGAACAAGGTCTGCAGCGTAGCCTTCGCGGATAAATCCACGGTTTTCCAACTGAAAACAAATGGCCGGTGCATGGCACATTTTCTCCACCATCTGCTCAATGGATAAAACGCCATTTTTCACATGTTCCATCATGGCCGGAAGCGCGTGCTGAACGAGTGGTCCTCCCGAAGGCGCCTTTAAGTAGCTGTTCTGTTTCTCCTCCCAAGTGTGCGGAGCGTGATCGGTGGCAATAATGTCAATTCGGTCATCGAGCAAGGCTTTAAAAATGCCTTTCCTGTCCTCTTCGCTTTTAACCGCAGGATTCCATTTGAGCAAGGTTCCTTTTTCCGCGTACATCGACTCATTGAAGGTCAAATGATGAATGCAGGCTTCAGCAGTTATACGTTTTTGGGCCAACGGAATGGAATTATCGAAAAGGTGCGTTTCCTTTTCTGTTGAGATGTGAAGAATATGCAGCCGCGTATTATGTCTTTTCGCCAACTCTACCGCTTTTGATGACGACAGATAGCACGCTTCTACACTTCGGATATTCGGGTGTTCCCAGATCGGAATGTCTTCACCGTATTGCTCAATCGCTCTAGCCGTGTTTGCTCTTATGGTGGCTTCGTCCTCGCAATGCGTGGCAATCAACAACGGACATTCTGCGAATATTCCATCGAGTGTTGCTTCATTGTCTACCAACATATTTCCTGTGGATGAGCCCATAAAGATCTTGATGCCGCAAACGTTTCTTCCATCGGTTTTCAAAACCTCATCCAAATTATCGTTGGAGGCTCCCATGAAAAACGAGTAGTTGGCCAACGAAACCTGAGCTGCGCGATCGTATTTCTGCTGCAGCAGTTCCTGTGTGAGCGCATTCGGAACGGTGTTGGGCATTTCCATGTAACTCGTAATTCCCCCAGCAACAGCCGCGCGCGACTCGGTAAAAAGTTCGCCTTTGTGGGTCAGTCCTGGCTCACGAAAATGCACTTGATCATCAATTACTCCGGGAATGAGGTAAAGTCCATCGGCATTGATCTCGTTCACGAGTTCGTTTGCAGCAAGCTGAATTTGATCCTCAATTTTTGCGATGCGTCCATCTTCAATCAAAAGGTCTTTAACCTCTTGTCTTCCTTCGTTTACAATGGTTGCACCTTTGATCAGATGTCTCGTCATTCCTTTATCGTTTATAACTCTTGAACAGGCTTTTGATTCTCATTTCCAACACTCCGAAAATGGCTTCTTTGAAAATGCCTGAACTCATTTTCGACTCGCCTGCTGTTCTGTCTGTGAAGATTATCGGTATTTCCTTAATGATGAAGCCGTATTTCCAAGTGATGAATTTCATCTCTATCTGAAATGCATAACCGTAAAACTTGATGTCATCCAACGGAATTGTTTCCAATACGGTTCTTCTGTAGCATTTGAAGCCAGCAGTTGTATCTCTGATGGTCATTCCCGTAATGAAACGTACGTAAGTTGATGCGTAATAAGACATCAGCACGCGGCTCATTGGCCAATTAACCACATTTACACCTCGGATGTAGCGCGATCCGATCACAAGGTCGGCCGGTTCATCCACGGCAGCATTGTAAAGATTGGTCAGGTCTTCTGGATTATGCGAAAAATCGCAATCCATCTCAAAAATGAACTCGTATTCACGCGCCAAGGCCCATTTAAAACCATGGATGTAGGCAGTGCCCAGCCCAAGTTTGCCAGACCGTTCTTCAATAAAAAGCCTCCCTTGGAATTCTTCTAATAGTTCCTTTACCATGGAGGCCGTTCCATCGGGCGAACCATCATCAATAATCAGAAGGTCGAACTTTTTATCCAACGACATCACCTTACGGATCATCTGATGGATGTTCTCCTTCTCGTTGTATGTTGGTATGATAACTAGACTATCTGACACGGCTGACGGCTAAATTACTCAACCTTTGAGGCTCTTAATTGATGTGATAAGACTTTTTAACAAGCTTCCTCCCGGAAGGTTGTAAATCAGGGTGACCAACTTGGCACTGTTGCGAGGTGCTTCTGGAAATTGAATTAAAAAAAACAGGAGTTCTCTGATCAATTGCGTTCGCTGACCAGTGCTTTGATAATGCCTGATGAGCAATTCTTTCAAACCTCGCTGTTTATTTCGAATGAAGTTTACCGATAGTTTCTCGTTAACCAATGGATTATTCAGCAGAGACGAAAACACATAAATCAAATGCAAAATACTGTCCCTGGACTGTTTATCAGTATTTCCCGAATGAACCCGAAGTTTAGCCGTATATCCGCTTACTGGCAAAACTGGAAATTCTGACGTTATTCTTGCCCAAAGTTCTACGTCTTCGTTAATGAATAGAGCTGGATTAAATTGATATTTGTACAAAATTTTTCGGGAAACACAAACGGAATCGGGCGCAAACTGATTGGCAATGACGTACTCGACATCTGAATTAAACTTATTGCGATCACTATATTTTACCTTATGCTCTTTGATTCCGTTTTCATAAAACCAAATCAATCCTGTGTGAAGCATTGTATCTTGCTTCAAGGAAACAGCAGCTTTTCGCAGCGTGCCTAGATGGTCTGGCAACCACAAGTCATCACTGTCTAAAAAACATATAAACCTTCCCCTGGCAGCGGTAATTCCGACATTTCGAGCTATACTTCTTCCTTTATTTTGTTGCTTAATGTAAATAATGCGTTGGTCTTCATTTGCATATTCTTTTACTAGACCTTCCGAATTGTCCTCAGAACCATCATCAACAATAATATGCTCGTAGTCGGAGAATGTCTGAGCTTGAACGCTAACTATCATTTCTCCTAGAAAGGATGCGCGATTATAAGTTGGTGTAATTATGGAGAAAAAAGGCTCAGCTACGTTGTTTTGGTCAGATGATAATAGATCTGCAACGACACCATTAAGCGATTGGAAAATGGATTCAACTTCCTTCGCCCGTTCTGACCACTGATAAGTATTGCCACGTGACAATGCATTAATCCTAAATTGTTCCAATTCCTCTCGGTTCTTACTGAGGTGAAGAATTGCACTAACAAATTCTGCCTGATTGATTGCTTTAAAATAATCTACCTGAGGATGACAGTCGTCAAAACCACGCATTCCTTCAGGGGTACTAACGATGGCTTGACCAAGCGCAAGAAAATCACAAATCTTATTACGAACACCTCCGCATACTGCACCATCAGGGTAAGTTGCCAAGCAGATGTCTGATTTAAGTATCTCGTCTTCAAAGTCTTCGATAAAGCCCGTATACAACACATTGCCGCTTTTTGGCAATGGTTTCGTGCCACCACCGATAACGACAAATAGAATGCTTGAGTCTTCCGATTCAACTTCTGCAGCTATATCCAAAAGCATTTCCAAAGCCATATCGTTGCTTGGAAATCCATCTATTGGAAGAACTGAAGTGCAAATAAATCGTTCATTCTTTGGACTGAGAATCTTTCGAATCGGAATAATCTGCGTGGCGTTTTTAACAATGTGTAACTTTGACTCGGGCTTGTTGTAGATCTCCGAGAGAATCTTGCTGGTTTCAGACGAAACAGTTATTACAAGGTCTGATTCAATAACAGCGCTTTTCTCCCGGTCAAAGGTTATTTGCTGACCTTCTTCATCTGCACCAAAATTCTGATGCTCATAAAAGACAGAGGTATGTGCGTCATAAACCCTTGGAACTTTTGGAAGTGCTCTCGAAAGCCTTACCCACATCCAATTGTTGAGTTGATGTACATAAATTACATCGGGCTTGAATAAGCGCACCCTCACAAAAAGCCATGCAAAATTAAATGCCCTATCAAGAATTGATATGCCAGATTCTAGAGAATCTTTGCTCATAAAAGCAACACGGCTTTTTCCTTTTCCAGATTTATCGCAAACGTGCAATATCTCATGGCCAATGTCTGAAAGACCATCACCAATAAACATTGGGCGAGTACTTTCTCCGTACCCATTTTCCTTAATATTTGAAACGATTAGAATCCGCAACTTACTCATTATAAACAATTTGCATCACCGTTTGTCCAACCGCTTTCAATGTTTCGCGGTCAATAACATCGATGTTATCGGAGTGCGTGTGCCAATAGTTCGCAAACCGCGATTCTGTTTGAGCATCATGCTGAACGATATCGATGCAAGGAATGTGTGCGAAAAGATTGACGTTGACATGATCATCCAAAATTTCCCATGTTCGGTTATACTGGAAATGCTTTCCGTAGCCAAGTTGATGGCCCATGTCCCATACCTTGTACACCACATCAGGCGCATACTCCATAGACGTTGCATCCAAGGTAAAAATGGCGTCTTTCGCGCCTACCATATCAAGCAATATCCCGTATCGGTAACCGGTCGAATCAACACGTTCCGACCAATACCAAGAACCTCGACAAAAGCCGTGATCGTATGGGTCGTCATAGACATCCGTTGCTGGGCGTCCTTGGTCTTCAAGGTCAAATAGGACGATATCCACGCCTACTTCTGGTGACCGTTCTGAGATCAACCGCGCCATCTCCAATAGAACGGCTACACCACTCGCATTGTCGTTTGCGCCTGAAATTGGCTTTTCCTGGTCTTGAACATCTCTGTCTGCATATTTCCGACTATCCCAATGGGCGAAAAGCAGAACACGATCGGAACGTGCAGTGTCTGAAGAGGCAATGATATTCCTGAACGCAGATGCATAGCCAGTGTAGACCTTCATTGAATCGACCTGCTCAGAAACAGCGAACCCATATCTTTTAAAGGTTTTCACCAGATGATCGCCACATTTCTTGTGAGATTCCGTTCCCGGTACTCTAGGGCCAAACGCCAATTGTTGCTTGATAAAAGCGTAAGCAGAATCAGCCTGAAAATCGGGAGCAGCGTTAAGTTGCTGTTGTGCAGGAATCCGCTTATTGGGATTGCAGGCGCCAATTGCCAAAAGCAACGCAAAAAAGAAAGACGCTTTACCCCAATTGCCAATCAGCACCATCTTTTCCGTCCATAATGGTTACACCGATGGCTTTCAGTTTATCGCGAATAGCATCGGCAGTATTGTAATCCTTATTCTGTTTGGCAATGCTGCGTAAATCAAGCAACACGTCCATCACATCATTCAATGTTTTTCCACTTTGGCCATCCGACACATTGCTTCCTAAACCAAGCACATCCTCGAAATAACTGGCAAAGAGCGCTACTACCTGCTCAAATTCGTTCTTACTTGGAATGAGCTTCTCTTGCCCATTCTTCAACCCGTTGATGTATGACGAAATATCGAACAGCGTAGCAATGGTCAAAGACGTGTTCATGTCGTCATTCATTGCTTCAGTACATTCTTCCGACCATTTGGCAATTTTGGCTGCCACTTCTGGTGTGTCTTGGTTCCAATTCAAGGAAAGTTCGCGAGCAGTTGCAAGTGCGCTCCTTAACTTGGAATACCCTTTTTGAGCCGCCAACAGCGCTTCATTGCTAAAATCGAGTGTGCTTCTGTAGTGCGCCTGCAGAATAAAGAACCGTATGGTCATAGGATCGAAAGCCTGATCCAGCAATTTATTATCTCCAGAAAAGAACTCGTGCAACATGATGGTGTTGCCCAACGATTTGGCCATTTTCTGACCGTTAAGCGTGATCATGTTATTGTGTAGCCAATACTTAGCTGGTTCTTCTCCATTCGACCCTACCGATTGTGCAATTTCACACTCATGATGAGGGAAAAGCAGGTCCATTCCACCTCCATGAATATCAAAGGAGTTTCCAAGGTATTTGCTGCTCATTACAGAACATTCAATATGCCAGCCCGGAAAGCCTTCGCTCCAAGGAGAAGGCCATCTCATGATATGCTCAGGCGAAGCCTTTTTCCAAAGCGCGAAATCCAGCCCACTTTTCTTTTCGTCCTGCCCATCAAGATCGCGCGTGTTTGATTGCAGGTCCTCTATCTTTCTTCCCGACAGCTTTCCGTAGTGATTTTTTTCAGCATATTTCTTCACGTCAAAATACACGGAACCATTGGAAACGTAGGCAAACCCGTTCTGAAGCAACTTCTCGGTCATGGCAATTTGCTCGATGATATGCCCTGAAGCTTGAGGCTCTATGGAAGGCCGATTATTGTTCAGCGCATCCATATCTCGATGATATCGGTCCTTGTAATACTGAACGACCTCCATCGGTTCCAATTGCTCAAGACGCGCTTTTTTGGCCACCTTATCTTCGCCATGGTCGGCATCGTTCTCCAAATGTCCTACATCGGTAATGTTGCGAACGTAGCGCACCTTATAACCAAGGTGTTTCAGGTATCTGAAAACGATATCGAATGTGATGGCTGAACGGGCGTGGCCCAAATGCGCATCGCCATAAACCGTTGGTCCACAAACATACATGCCTACAAACGGTGCATTTGCAGGAACAAATTCTTCCTTCTTTCTAGTTATCGTGTTGTAAAAGTGCAGCTTGCTACTCATTTTCTTTATGCCTAAGCAGCAAAGATAGGTTTCGTGAACAACCGATCGTCTGAACGTGGTTTCTTTTTGATAGGGGTCTGGGTACAAAAAAGGAGTTACCGATTTTCATCCGCAACTCCTTCTTACGTTTTGTGGGCCCACCTGGGCTTGAACCAGGGACCCCTTGATTATGAGTCAAGTGCTCTAACCAGCTGAGCTATAGGCCCGTGCCTTGCGGCTTTCTGCTTCATTTGAAGCGGAGGCCAAAAGTATATATTTGACTCTTGTTAACCAATACGGTTTTCATGAAGCCAAAAGACTTTCAGAATATCATTTTCGATCTTGGTGGAGTCATTCTGAACATTGATTATTCAAAAACCATCGCTGCGTTTCGCAATCTTGGCCTTCTGGATTTTGAGAATAATTATTCTCAATTGGTGCAGACAGACCTTTTTGATAATTATGAACGTGGAGAAATCAGTTCTGCAGATTTCAGAAATGGCATTCGAGCCGTTTTTAGAATGGAATTATCAGACGCTGAAATTGACCATGCGTGGAACATGATGCTGTTGGATCTGCCACCACAACGACTTGACCTTCTGCACAGATTGGGAAGCGAAAAAAAACTGGCGTTACTAAGCAATACCAATGAAATTCATATTCATCAGTTCGAAAAAAGCCTAATGAGCAATTTTGGGTTTGAAGATCTTTCAGATTACTTCCAGAAGCTGTATTACTCTTACCATGTTGGAATGCGTAAACCCGAGGAGCGGATCTTTCAACTCGTGCTGGATGAAATGGGTTTCAATCCATCAGAAACCTTGTTCATTGACGATTCTCCGCAACACATAGACGGGGCGAAAAAAGTTGGTTTGCAAACCTATCACCTGTGGGTTGACCGAGGCGAAACGATCCTTGATCTATTCTGAAATTTCTTGACACAATTCCATCAACACTCCTGACGTGTCTTTTGGATGAACGAAGCAAATAAGCTTATTGTCGGCACCACGTTTTGGCTGCTCGTTCAGCAATCGGAAACCTTCGGCTTTCAAACGCGCCATTTCCTGATGGATGTCGTTTACGGCATAAGCTACGTGATGAATTCCTTCTCCACGCTTTGCCACAAACTTGGCGATGGCGCTTTCTGGCGATGTTGCCTCTAGCAGTTCAATCTTGTTGTTGCCAGTTTGGAAAAAGGCAGTGACCACATTTTCCGATTCCACCGCTTCTTGCTTATAACACTTGGTATTAAGAAGTTGCTCGTAAATCGGAATGGAGCGCTCTAAACTTTCAACCGCAATTCCCAAATGTTCGATGTGTTCCATGGCGTAAAATAAAAAGGCCGCTCCATAGAATTGGAACGGCCTTTACTGTTTTGTTAAAATCAACTACTTCTTGAATGTTGCCGTTGCCGTACCGTAATTGAGGTAGTAAGTGCCCTTTTCCAATCCACTTACATCTACTCGTTTTGCAACTCCTTTGGCCACGATGTTTCCGTATCCATTGTAAATTTCATACAAGGTCATATCAGAGAAATTGAGTGCGTCATCTGCCTTCTTGCCATCGCCTGGTTGGAATGTGATCTCTGGAAGTGGCGAATTGATCTTGGCTTCAAACGAATAGCGAGGCTTTCCACGCTGATCCAGTTGTTTTACGCGAAATCTGTTCTGACCAGTATGAACCGTAGTAAGTTGAACTTCGTAATCGTTCTTTTCAGGATTTCCTTTGCCTTCAAATTCACCTACTTCAACCCATTTGTTCCAACGGAACTGCTCGATGGTGTAAGGAAGTTTTCCTGTTTCGTTCGAAGTTGTGAGTTCAAGCAATCCAGCTTTGCTGATACCAATTGAAGCCACCTCAAAGGTGCTCATCGGCTTAAGCACTTCAGGGTTTACAACCTTTGGCTTACAATCATCCTTGTGAGAAATTCTGATCTCAACAGCAGAACCAAGTTCCAACTGAAAGAAACTCAGGTCAATCTCATAAGCGCTTGAATTGATCTCGTCAGTTGTAACCTGACCGTTAACCTTTACTTCAAAGGTGCAAAAACCAACCCCTTCTGAGGCAAATGGATTCTGGACATACAGGTTTCTACCGTGGTAGTTTCCTTCCAAAAGAATGGTTCCTGCCATGGATGGCAAGGAGAAAAGTACTACAAGAACAGATAGAATCTGTTTTCTGCTGGTAAGGAGTTGTTTCATTTGTGTGGAAAACATGTTAGTAACAGGCAATATTACAGGGTTGTAAAGATAAATCAAAACAGATGCCAATTGAATGTGCAAGTTTTAGACAAATGGTCGACATACTTGATTTCTTTGAGCTTAAACGTTAATCTTGTGTAAAGCACTTAGGCAATGACACAAAGATATACCCGCGCCTTTCTACTCATATTTCTTTCCACGGTTACATTTTATTCGTGTGAAAGGGTTGAAAATACACAGACGCATCGGATAGCAAAGGGCAATGCCGAGGTAGGTGGATTGTTGAAAGTAGCCGTTCCGCAAAACCCTAAAACCTTCATACCAAGCCAAATAACAGATGCCGTATCTTCAGAAATAGGGCTTCATCTTCATTGCGGACTTTTGCGACTTGACGATCAATCGCTAGAGGTTCTTCCTGGATTGGCCGAAAGTTGGTCTGTTGATGATGCCGGCACATCGTATGTTTTCGCCCTTAGAAAAGGTGCCACATTTCACAGAGACGCGTGTTTCGGCAATAGTTCGAGAGAAATTACCGCCAAAGACTTTGCTTATAGTTTCGGTCGGCTTTGCGCCTCAGATGCAGCTGCTTTTGAAAGCACATTCAGTAATCGGGTTGTAGGAGCTGATGCATTTCACTCTGGAGAGTCTCAAGAACTAACAGGTGTAACAGTAATTGATGACTATAAACTGAAGATTCAACTACTGAAACCAGATAAGTCATTCCTATTCGTTTTGGCACAACCTTCTACTGCAGTTGTTTCTGAGAAGGCCGATCTGAAATATGCCGGAGAATCGAAGGTCGGTGCCGGGCCGTTCAAGTACAACCTTGATGAAAACGGATTGCTTCTTGAGCGGAATCCAGATTATTTCTTGAGTGACGCCTTTGGCAATCGTTTGCCTTACATCGATTCGCTTAGTTTCAAAACCATTTCAACAAAAGAAGAACAGTTAGCGGCTTTTTTCGATGGAGAAATTGACGTGGTTTCTGGGCTTTATCTTGATCCTGTGAAAGAGATTCTTGAACAGCACGTGGCTGAGTTTTCTGGAAAGCATCCGAAATTCGTGATGCAACGAGAGTCTGAATCGGTTGGTTATGAATCGTATTGCATTTATGATGCTGTGGTTAAAGACCTAGGCAACAACTTTATGGGTTATCGCGATTTTTCGCATGTTCAGATTGAACAATAACTACTGTTTCAAGCTTACACATTCATGGAATTAAAAGGAAAAATTGCGCTGGTAACGGGCGGAAGCAACGGTATTGGCAAAGAAATCGCTCTTCAACTTATTGAAGAAGGAGCCAAAGTATACATCACTGGAAGAAACAAGGAACGCTTAGAGGCCGCAGCATCCGAGATCGGAGCGCTTGCCATTCATGCCGATGCTTCGCTTCAATCAGATGTCAACAGCACCTTCGATCGCATCATGACTGAAAATGAATCGTTCGACATTTTGATAAATAATGCAGGATTTGGTGCTGGTTGGGCAGAATTGGGCGACCTGAACATGGACGACATGCTACGTGTCTATCAAACCAACGTTTTCGGTGCGGCCATGATGGGACAGGCAGCGGCAAACATTTTCAAAAAGCAGAAAGCTGGAAATATCGTGAACATCGGTTCTACCGCTTCGGTCAAAGGTTATGCTAAGGGAAGCATCTATTCTTCATCAAAATTTGCGCTTCGCGGATTAAGCCAATGCTGGCAAGCCGACCTAAGACCATATAACGTTCGCGTGATGCACGTGAATCCATCGGAGGTGACCACTGCGTTTGGCAAAGCAGACGGAGTAAGCAGAGATGAGGTTTCGAATAAGCTCAGACCAAAGGAGATTGCTGATGTAATTGTTGCTCAGCTAAAAATGGACGATCGCGGTTTTGTTCCTGAAGTGACAGTTTGGGCAACCAATCCTTTCTAAAAGTAAGGGATTCACGTAGTAGCGTGCTATATTTGGTTTTCACAATTCCAAATTGACCTTTATGATCAGAAAGTTTACGCTCCTATCCCTTTTTTCTATTTCAAGCTTTGGATTCGCTCTTGGGCAGCCAAGCACGGTTACTGTTGGAAATACTACACTTGATGTAAGGGTTGTCATTCAAGGAACCAATTCTACAAATGGAATAGATATTCCTTGGGAAATTACTTGGGGACCAGATGACCATATTTGGATGACCGAACGTTACGGACGCGTCAGTCGTCTGAACCCAGAAACGGGACAACGCACCACAATTCTCGATCTGACCAATACGGTTTACGATAATTCCGAAGCAGGCCTGCTAGGTTTGGCACTGCATCCAGATTTCGAGAATACACCGCAGGTTTTCTTGGCCTACACTTATTCAAGCGGAGGAATTAAGGAACGGGTTGTACGATACGACTATAACAGTACGAGTGGAATGCTTGAGAATCCATTGACGTTGGTGGAGGGGATTAATGGAAATACTACCCACATCGGATGCCGATTATTTGTCCTGCCTGACAATACACTACTTGCAACCACTGGTGATTATCAAAATCAATCTTCACCTCAAAACGAGACTTCTGTGAGCGGCAAGATATTGAGAATGAACTTTGACGGCAGCATACCTGACGACAATCCCTTCGGGACAAGTAGCTATATCTATTCGAAAGGACACAGAAACGCGCAGGGATTGGCGCTGGCTCCAAACGGCATTCTTTACAGTTCTGAGCATGGTCCAACCACGAATGACGAGTTCAACATCATCGTTCCTGGTGGGAATTATGGTTGGCCAGATGTAGAAGGATTCTGCACAGGTGCTGAACTTAGCGACTGCAACGCCATGACCAATTATCAAGACCCATTGGCCATTTGGTATCAGAGTTCTACCATTGCCCCTTCTGACCTCATTTGGTACGACCATCCTGCCATTCCAGAATGGCAAGGAAAAATGTTGATGACCGTACTAAAGGCAGAGCATCTGAAGGTAATTGAAGTTGACAACATGGATGGAACAACCGTGGTAAGTCAGGAGATTCTATTCAATAACGCCCATGCAAACAATCCTTCTTCCTCTTTTAGCAGCGGATTGTTCGATCGATTAAGAGACATCTGCATGTCACCAGATGGACGGGTTTTTCTTGCTACCAACGGGCCATCTTGGGGAACCAGTCTAACATGGCAGAATTCCATCATCGAGCTGAAAAATTCAGCTTACATCGCAACTTCTGTCGAACACGCAGTTAAGCAGATCCGTACGCAGGTTTATCCGAATCCAAGCAGTGGCAGCACCAATTTGGTATTCGATGAGGCAATGATCGGTTCTGCGTTTTCCATCTGCGATCAGGTTGGCCGCGTGGTTTACACTGGAATTGTTAGCGCGCGAAAGACGGTACTTGATCTTTCTGATCTGGCACCTGGTTTGTACACCCTGCTCTCGTCCAATTCGAATTATTCAACAAACGAAAGGATATTGATTACCGAATGAGACATCTTTCCATTGTTTTCCTTTTCCTGGTTTTGAATTCCTCTTTGCATGCACAAGTAAATAATGCTGAGTTTGACAACGTTGCCAAGAAATATGAAAAAGGCAGTTTTGAATCAGCGCTCGAATCGGCCGAAGCGCTGATGGACAACGACAAATACCGCAAAAATCCGGAGCCTTATCTGTGGGCTTCCATGTGTTTCTACGAGTTGTCGAAGTCTGATGATGAGAAAATCAAAGAGCGCTATAAATCCGCTTTTCGCGATGCATTGAAATTTGCTGGCAAAGCCGTTTCTAAGGATAAGGAAGGGGCAATAGTAACGGACAATCAAGAATATTTTGATCTGATGAAGAAAGAAGGGATTGCCGCAGCAAGAGCTTTCGAGAAGGAAAATGATTACCGAAAGGCATCGTATACCTACAAACAATTGCAAGACATTGCGCCAAACGATGCATTCATCCAATTTGCAAAAGGAGTAACGGATATCCGATTGAGTTCCATGTTTGAAGCTGAGCGCGAGATCAAAGCAAGCTTTCCTGTTTTGGAGGAGAATTATCGTAACCTAGATTACAAACCAGACCCGATCAGTTCACCACTCTTAAAAGAAGCTGTGGTCTATTACATCGATCATCTTACAGAGGTCAATTATCTCGATTCTGCAAAGACCGTGTTGCTTACCGCCCGCGTTTTCTTTCCGCTGGATGAAGAAATAAAAGGAAAGCTGGAAGGTTTGAAATAATCAAACTTCCGTTCAGGAATTGTTGCTGTTCCCTACCTGATTCTGAGCTTATTCGCCCAACATTCCTTTGATCATATCATTGGTTTCCTTGGCTTTCACCTCATCAATTACTGATGCGATAGTTTCCACCAACGACTTGGCTTCGGCCGAATCCTGCGCTTCGGCAGATTGGCGAAGACCCATCAAAACCTGAAGTGAAGAAAGGCGCATCCACCATGCTCCTTCGTTAAGAGCAAGATCCTTCAGCATTCCAAGTCCTTTTGTTTGGGTTGCGATGTCTTGCTTCATCAAGTATTTACCAAAGATCTGAACGTAAACGTATTTCTCGTTCGGATCAGAAATCTTATCAATACCATTCAGGAAGAAATCGATTTCTTCGGCACCACCTTTTTGAGAATAGAGCGATGCAATAGACGACACAAGCGAACCTGAAGCATCTTTTTCAGCTTCTTTGGCCAAGCTTAGCGCACGGTTCTCATCATACTCGGCTATTGCCTTAAGCGCTGCGCCTAAAACCATGTATGATCGATCTTTCATTGCGCCTTCAATCACCAATTTCACGTTTGGATCGCTGCTAAATGTTTCTGCCAAAAGTGCCAACGCTTCTGCGCGTACCAGCGATTTTTGGTCTTTCTGAGTCAACCAGATCAACTTGTTTTTAAGAAGCGAAGTATCTGCCACTGCTTTTCCTTTCAGCGATGCAAGTGCTATTCTCCGCGCAGCCCAGTACGTGTCGTCCAGTGCATTCAGAATTGCATCCAAGGCAGCAGGATCATTTGATGCTTTCAGACCATTCATGGCTTCCACCTTATCTAAGAACAGTGGCGCATTTTTCAGTTTGAAAATATTCTCTTCTTCAGAAATGGTTTCCTCTTTTGTTCCCAAAAGCATGTTCTCTGCATCAACAATTACAAGCGATGGCTTGCCCAACACATCGAAATCAAATGTCTGCTCTTCATCTGTAAGGTCAATTCGATATCTGTTAACAGCTCCTCCGAAATACACATCCACATCCATCGGAATTCTGTACAGAGGGAATTCTTTCAGGTCTTGAGTTTGGCTGATGGTTACGCTGTATTTCTTCATCTCCTCGTTGTAATTGTGAGCGATCTTCAGGTTTGGGTGACCTTTGTCCAAGAACCATTGGTTGAAGAACCAATTGAGGTCCATTCCGGTCACTTTCTCCATGGCCAAACGCAATTGGTGAATTTCCACCGACTGGAATTTATTGTCATTCAAATAAAGGTTCAAGCCTTTGAAGAATGCCTCGTCTCCAATTGTTTTGCGAAGCATATGCAGAATACGTCCGCCTTTGTTGTATGAATGCGCATCAAACATGTCCTCTTTATTGTCATAATAAAATCGGATCATGTCTACTGGACCGCCAGATTGGGCCAAAGAAGCTATGTACTGACGCATTTGCTCGTAACCGTGCTTGTCAGCCTCATCGCGACCATGACGATGCTCTAGCCATAGATATTCGCCATAGGTGGCAAAGGATTCGTTGAGCGGCAAATTGCTCCAGCTTTCGCAGGTTACAAGATCACCGAACCAATGGTGAAACAACTCGTGCGCAATGATCTCTTCGTTGTCGCCATCAATCAGTTCGCGCTCGGTGCGTTGCACAAATTCGCCATGAATGGTAGCAGTGGTGTTTTCCATGGCACCAGAAACATAATCGCGCACAACAATTTGGCTGTATTTCTCCCAAGCGTATGGATAATCGAGCACGTCTGAATAGAAATCGAGCATGTTTGGCGTTTCTCCAAAAATGGCCTTCGCATATGGCTCAAACGCTGGCTCAACGTAGTAATCCACATCAATTCCTTTCCACTTATCTTTTATCACAGCAAACTCACCAACGGCCATCATGGCCAAATAAGGCGCGTGTGGTTTGGTCTGTTTCCAATGGTCAGTTCTTGTTCCGTCTCCGTTTGGACGTGAACTCAGCAATAATCCATTTGAAAGGGTCACGTAACGGCTATCAACGGTTATTTTGATGTCCTGCGTCATGTTCTCATTCGGAGAATCGATGGTAGGGAACCAGCAAGAACTTGATTCGGTCTCGCCCTGCGTCCAGATCTGTTTTGGCTTGTCTTTATCCTCGCCTAGTGGATTGATGAAATAAAGTCCTTTGGCATCTGTGATGGCTGCGCTTCCTTCCGCTTCCAATTCTTCCGGTTTGGCCACATAATCTACCCAAATGATCAGCGTTTCGTTGCGCGCATATTCCTTATCCAGTTCAATGAAGATCTTCTCGTTATCGTAGGTGTATTTCAGCGATTGCAGGTTTCCATCCTTTTTAATGCTCACCGCCCGAAGGTCAAAACCTTTGGCATCGAGCGTCAGCTTTTTGCTTGAATAGAAATAAGGCTGTAGCGTGAGCTCTGCTTTGCCGATCAACTGTTGCTTGGTCCAATCGAAGCGAACATCCAGCGAAGTATGAAGCAGGTCGAACGTACGGGTGTTGGAAGCCATGTACGTGCGGGTTTCCTTTTCAATCGGCTCCTCTACTACTATTTCAATCCCATCTGTTTCTGACGCAACTGCAGTTGTCTGTTTCTGTGTTTTGCAGGCACCTAGGCCAAGGGCCATTACAAGTACTCCGATGATCCACGCATTATTCTGAGTAAGAATTCTCATTCTATTCTTTTCTTTGATTTTTTTAACGGTCGGCAAAAATAGCTTAAGCCTATAGAATGCAGCGGCCATTAGCGATTTTTAAGATATGAGCAAACGTGTTAAGGTTTCCGGGTCAGAGTTTCTGGTCGATTTTGAAGAGGAAAACAAGAAGACTGGAACCGTAAATGGAAAAGCGTTCAGTTGGGATGTAAGCAAAATTTCGCCCAAGGTATATCACATCCTAAAAGACAATCGCTCTTTTAATGTAGAAGTATTGGGCAAGGTTGATGGCATTCATCAACTTAAAGTGAACGGTACGATATACGAAGCTCAGACCATCGACCAGTTTGACGAATTGCTGAAAAGCCTTGGGATGGAAAAAGGAGCTGCGGGAAAAGTAAACGAGCTGAAAGCCCCAATGCCCGGAATGGTTCTTCACATAGACGTCAGACCTGGCGACCAATTGAAAAAAGGCGACCGTGTATTGGTGCTGGAAGCCATGAAAATGGAAAACGTCATCAAAGCACCGGCAGATGTTACCGTTGCTTCAATAGAAGTTGAGACAGGAAAAACCGTAGACAAGAACCAAGTAATGGTCCGATTCGCTTAATCGTTTACCAACGAAATATCGAACTGAACAAGGTCGATGAAATCCTGAACACGATCATCGATTTCATCTTGAGAAAGGTCGATCAGTCTTTCTGTTCCGAATTTCTCTACACAGAATGAAGCCATTGCTGAGCCAAAAATGATGGCGCGCTTCATATTGTCGAATGAAATGTCGCGTGTGCTAGCCAAATAGCCAATGAATCCACCTGCAAAGCTGTCGCCAGCGCCTGTTGGATCAAAAACTTCTTCAAGTGGCAAGGCAGGTGCGAAAAACACCGATTCCTTATTGAACAGCAAGGCTCCGTGTTCTCCTTTCTTAATGACCAAGTATTGTGGTCCCATTTCGAGAATGATCTGAGCTGCTTTTACCAACGAATATTCTCCCGAAAGCTGACGAGCTTCTGCATCGTTAATGGTCAGCACATCCACTTTTTTAAGCACCGCCTTCAGTTCATCCATCATGATGTCCATCCAGAAATTCATGGTGTCCAACACCACCAATTTTGGGCGGTTTTTCAATTGATCGATCACTGACATTTGAACAGCCGGTGTCAAATTGCCCAACATCAGAAACTCACAGTTCTGATATGCATCCAGCACCACTGGCTCAAAATCGGCCAATACGTTCAGTTCGGTTGCCAAGGTATCGCGCGTATTCATATCGTTGTGATACTTACCTGCCCAGAAAAAGGTCTTTTCGCCTTCTTTGATCTGAATACCGTCTGTATTGGCACCATGATTCCTCAGATTGGCCAAGGCATCTGCCGGAAAATCGTCTCCAACCACCGAAACCATATTGATCTTTTTGGTGAAATAAGATGCAGCAAGCGCAATGTATGTAGCGGCACCACCGATTATCTTATCGGTCTTCCCGAATGGAGTTTCAATAGCATCGAAGGCAACGGTTCCAACTGTAAGTAGGCTCATTTTTAGCGGATTTGAAATTTTTGCCAAAGGTATTGGATTATATTAGTGAGCAAACTACATTTGCAGCCCTTAAATTCCTCCTTAGCTCAGCTGGTTAGAGCATCTGACTGTTAATCAGAGGGTCCTTGGTTCGAGCCCAAGAGGAGGAGCAGAAACCCCGCCAATGGCGGGGTTTTTTGTTTTCATCCCCTTCCTTTCTGCGCCAATAAAAAACCCCGCTCTGGTTCCGGAACGGGGTTTTTTCTGCTTTCTGAGGTCTGACATCTCACATCTCGTATCTGCTATCTGACATCTGGTATCCGGCAACTCATCAAACAACCACACTCTGAACCACTGTACTCCACGAGCTGCTGTTCTCCTCCTTGCTGGCATTTACCCAGCGGAAAAAGGCATAGATCCGCTTCCCGCTATGTTCCTGTCCGAGCGAAGCAATGAAGATGGCCTTCTTGCTGATCTTGCTGTAAGGACATTCCGCTGCGGTGGTCGGTACTTTCTGAGCACCGGCCGCGGTATCTGATGGAGGCCTCGGGATGGTCGGATCAGGTATCGGAAAACTCCCCGTATCCTGACCCACGCTCACCAGCGCATAGCGCATCTCCACATGGTCCGCATCAGGGTGCTTGCTGGCACGGTTACCGTCTTCGGTGGTGCGTACACGGATCTTCACATCACCCCCTTCCATCGGAATGATCTTGGCCAGCGGTGTGGTTTCGATCTTGGTTCTTTCGGTAGGCGCATCGCGCTCGGATAGGTGCAACGCACCCCTGTCATCGCTTGTAAGGGCAGGCGACACGCTCATCCTCGTCAGCAAAGGGTTGGCAAATTGAATGAAGGCTTTTTTCTGAAGGTCCTTTTCGGCCGTGATGGTTTTTGTCCGTTTCGAAGCATCCTTATGCTTGGCATAGATAAGCACCCAAGCGTCCCGTCTGCTACTCCATTCGGTCAGTTCGCCAACCGTCAGGCCAAGACGTTCGCCATTGGTAGGTGTTTCCGCTTCCAGATAATCTGTCGTTGAAGTGATGTAGGAGTCGAAACCCCCGTCTGATTGATCTATTCTAGTTGGCATTTGTTCTCGTATTTAAACGTGTTTGTAAAAAATGATCTGGGTTCTGAGGCTTCGCCCCTTCATTGAAGCATTCCGCTGCAACTTCTATGGAGCCCTTACAGAGCAGCGCTTCAAATGGCCCGCGCCCCCAATTACCGGCCAAAAGGAAGACAGGGTCCACCTTCGGGTCAGGAATCCCATCCCAAGGGAGGAGAAGTAATTCCTTAAGGACGAGATATTATTCCTTAAGGAGGAATCATATTTCCTTAGGGAGGAGAAACAATTCCTTAAGGACGAGATACTGTTCCTTAAGGAGGAATCATATTTCCTTAAGGACGAGATACTATTCCTTAAGGAGGAATCATTGTTCCTTAAGGAAGAGATGGTATTCCTACAGGAAGGGTTATTATTCCTTACGGAGGAGATAGCTGGCAACAAAACGAGGACAGCTTCGTTTCTCAGGCAATAAACTGACAGTAAGCCACTTACATTGATGATTTTTAAATCCTGTTCTGACCTGTTCATGACCTTTGGCCCTTGGTTTACCCAAATTTCAAAAGGCATTTCGGTTGTTGCAAGCGCTAAATTTTGCGGCCTACAGCGGGAATCAGCAAGCTATTTCAGTTCTAATTTTCGCGCGAGCAAGAGAAGCCTATAGGCACCGAATGTGCTGTAGGTATTCAGCAGTTTCCGCGCGTTCTTCAACCGTCTGTTGATGCAGTAAATGCTCACACCTTCTTCTGCGGCAATGTCATCAACCAACTTCTCCATGGCAGAGGCCTCCACGGCCCGAAGCATTTCGGGGGTTATCTCACTAAGTTTCTTTGCATCCAGATATACCACGCCTTTGGCAGTGTGTACAAGCAAGGCTTGCTCTTCCGGTGGCGTTGGGGTTGACACGTGTGCGGGTAGAACAACAACACTAAGTTATCTGATCCCCTAAAATGCCACAATACCAAATTGCGGCCATAAATTACAGTTCTAAAAAAGCTCCTGAAGCGCAGGGGCAAGGTGTTGGAAATGTGGGCGGGGGTTTGTAGTATTGGGAAACTGTAAGAAGGAATATGGCAAGATTACGAATCGGTGAGCTAAACAGCGTTGAGCATTAATGAAAAATCGTTTTTCAAGACCACAAAAACAACAACCTTTAATTGAATCATCAAATGACGAAAGACCCAACCACTAGTCGAAGTAATCTTTCAGAGGTTGTTATTGGTGGCATCACTTACAACCTAGAAATATCCTTAAAACGACTTAAGCAAGATCTTCGAGATGACTGGTTTCCAGATTTCCTAGACTTCAAAGACTTATTCGATAACAAGGACTTTTTTCTAAATCAATTAAAAAAGTACACGGGTACAAACGACCTCTACGAACCTGGGAATTCATTACACTTTGATATTCCAAAACCTGGCTTTACCGTTAGATACTCAAGTGAGACAAATATTGTTGACCGATTAATGTACCAAGCTTGCGTTGACAAACTAGGCCCAGAACTTGACTCTATACATTCAGAATCCATTTATTCTCATAGAATAGATACCGACAGAGGTGAGAAATACTTTTTTAGATATCCAGTGGAAGAATGGAATAAGTTTCTTACCGATGCCAAAATCGAATTAGATAAAAACGAAAATGAGGTATTGCTAATAACCGACCTTTCCAACTACTACGAATCCATAAGTATTAAGGACTTAATCACCACTCTGGATTTTCAGATTGATTCCCTCATCAAGAACAAGGACAAGAACAAGGAATTAAAAAAGGTATCCAGTCAAATAAAGAAACTCTTGGATAGGTGGTGCGAGCCTAATACCAAAAGAGGTATCCCACAGAACCGTGACGCTTCCTCTTTTCTTTCCAATATTTTTTTGAACCCTGTTGATGATAGCATGCTAAAATCTGGATACAAATATTTCAGGTATATGGATGATATTCGAGTCGTTTGTAAAAATAAGTTTGAGGCCAGAAAAGCATTAAAGCTTTTGGTTAGCGAACTGAGAAAAAAAGGACTTAACGTAAACTCGAAAAAGACTGAAATATTAGACTTAAACAACGGTTCACAGCGACTTCTTATAAACGAGGCTCTACAGAAGAATGACAAACAAATTGAGCAGATTGAAAACCTTCTAAAATCAAGACAAGCTAGGGGTGTACAAATTGCCATTCCAATGCTAAGAAAAAAAACTATCTCCCTGATTGAAAATGGCGTGACTCTGGAAAGACATTTTAGGTTTTGTGTGAACCGCCTGGAACGGTTAGTTAGAATACCTGAAATAAGAAATAAGATTGATATCGATGACATCACGGACGCTGTAATTAACCAACTCATTGACCAGCCGTGGTCTACAGATTCATTTGCTCGATATTTAATTAGTACCCCTCTCTCGGACTACCATCTACAGAGAATTGCGAGCTTGCTATTGGATGATGAAAAAAACATTTATGAGTGGCAAGAATATCACATTTGGAGAATTTTAATCAATCACAATTGTAAGGAGGCTTCATTAATTCTAAAGGCAAGGCATAACTTGGAGCATCGTGCAACAAATCACCCCATTATAGCAGGTTCAACTCTTTACTTATGTTCTCTTGGAGATGGTAACGACAGGAAACATGTAGCCGACAATTTTCAAAACCTAACCAATTTCTTCGTGCAAAGGACTGCTCTTATTGGTATTAAAGAATTGGATTATACAACCATAATTAAAGGTTCAGTGGAAAAATTCATGGACGATTGCCATAAAGGAAGTTATCGGGTACTAAACAAGGATTTTACTGGTGTCTATTCCATACCACCTTCAAAATTGAACTTCAAGGATTTTTATGACGAATTGCCAGAATTCATATCATAGATGAAATTATTCTTAGCGCATAGAATTGATATTTACAACCAGGCCGACTCCTTTTATGTCGGTCTCTTTGAAGATGGGGAATACCGAAAACTCTCTATTGAGGAAATTCGAGATTATCAACATGAAATTATCACTTACAACTTAAATCATTTACTAGACCATCTTAGAATGGTTTACGAAGGAAACTTACCGATAATAACCGATTTAGGCCAAATAATTAAAATCAACACGGGTAGGTCGAAGAAAACCTATTCCAAGAAGAAATATCCTTGGATTTTTTGGAACAGAATTCACAGAGACCTAGGGGAAGAAGAATCAAATCGATTGTATTCAATAATTAGGGAAGGAACGGAAGAGAAACAACTGGTTGAAACCTTGAAAGCCTTAGCAACCAAGGTAAAAAAGTTCTACGAAGTGTCTTTTATTAATCTTAAGGAATTAAAACAAGAATCCAGATTTAACAATCTAGAAAATGCCATACAACAAGTGCTCAACGAGCGGCAAGTTGAAGGCATACACGTAGATGTCGAGAAGCTTGATGGTTTGATTACTGAACTGGAAACGAATAAAAATGCACTAGTCAATAGACTGAGATACAAGTATGGAATTATCAACCTAGACTACAAGTACCTCAGACGATTTCTCATCAAAAAAGGATTCAAACTTTCCAACAAGGATTTCGACCATTTTAATCTTATTAGCTTCCTAAAAAACGAAAAAATTAGTTCGGAGCTCTGTAAAGACATCTACATTACCATACGGGTAAAGTCTGACTATGAAAAGCTGAAGCAATACATTATTGAAGAGGGCAATTTAATATTTCCGGTATTTGATTGCATAGGAACAATTACATCTAGAATCCTAATCAATTACCCACACATTCAGCAGCTAAAACGAGAGAACCGAACAATCTTTAGAGCAAAGGAGGGATATGCCTTGCTTTACTGTGACTACAATCAATTTGAGCCTGGTATTCTTGCTTCTAACTGTAAAGACGAGGCAATGCTCGATTTGTATAACAGTAGTGACATCTATACAAGTTTTAGCGAATACATATTTGGAACGAAGGCGTTGCGTAAAGAGGCCAAAGTCTTGTTTCTTTCTTATTTGTATGGAATGTCAAACAAGAAATTAGTGTCCTCAATCAATCGGGTCATTACATCGAAAGGGTTAACTCAGAATACATCTGCAACGGAATTCTTTTCCAAATTTGAAAAATTGGAGATGTTCAAATTATCAGAATATGAAAAAGCAGTTAATCAAGGATATATTCAATCGGAAACTACCCTTCGCAGAAACATCAAAAAAACAAAGGATGGGAAAAAAGGAAAAAAATCAGAAACTCGGTTTGTTCTGAGCCAACTAATCCAAGGACAAGCCTCATTCATACTCAAGTCTGCCATACTCGAAGTATCGCAAGACAGTGAAATTGAATTCTTAGTTCCAATGCATGATGCCGTACTCTATCAAGTTCCGAAAAGTAAGATTGAAGAAAAGAAGGAACATATTGAAACGGTTTTTCTAAAGAATTTTCTGGCTTTATGTCCAGATATAAATGCTAAAGTGGATTTCAAGGCATTTGAGGAATAAGCTCCCCCAAGCTCGCGCAAGAATTCCGTAGGATGTCTTGTGTGGCATGAAACACGATCAGTATCCTGACTGATCTTCTTTTATGCAAGCGTTTTTGCAACACCCATCCTCAAGCCCGCTAGCTCGCGTTCAATGTCATTAATTAAGCCGTTTGAGAGATTGCTTGGAGTTACGTCCTTTCAGGCCGTGAGCTCCGCTTCGGTCGGTTCGTTGCTCACAATGACGCTCAGAGCATCGTCATTACGAGGAACGACCGAAGCAACCGACCAACGGGAGTTCATCGAGGGAAGAGATAATCTCTATTCAACACGGCCGATCTCTTAACTTGATGACGTTGAGACTGCGTTTGCAAAGCCTGCCCACAAGCAATAGTTACAGAATAAGCACCCGGTACAACTTAGCGAAGCGTTTTAACCGGAGATAAACGCTCGCTATGGCGTCATGGTTTATTGGATAACGATTTTTCTGGTTATCACCGCTGAATCGTTGGATAGCCTGAGCAGATAGATGCCCTTGTCTTGCAGTTCTATTTCCGTCTGACGAATGAATTCCTTTTCCATTACTACCCTTCCCCGAATGTCAATGACCTGAAGCAACAGTGCCGTTTGCAGATCGCATTCAACCTTTACGAGTCTTTCGGCTGGATTCGGATAAACATCTGTTCTGATCGATGGATGCTGAAGATCACCCACATCCATGGCATCGCCTTCCATGCAACGGATAGATTTACCTGCTTCCTTATTATCGTTCGAATAGCCCGCATATCCACTAGCAGAGACCAAGAGATAGGAGCCGGGATTGTAAATGTCGATGGCAGTGGCTGTCCACCATGTGCCGGCAAGACCGATCAGGTCAAACACCCCATAGGCGCCCCGTTGTCCGCCCGGTAGTGCTGTGAACCCTGATTCGTTGGTTGCTCCCGTATTAGGAACGGCCCAATGGGCTGTGCCTGCTTCTTTCAGTGCGTTTCCTGCGGCAACACCACCGTAGAGGTCCATCAGTTCTGCCCATTCTGCATCCGTTGGAACATGCCATCCTGTCGGACATAGCTTCTGAGTGTTCACCGTATACCAGTTGTACATGGCGCCATAAGTGTCTGCATTGGCAGCCTCATCATTGCCGTACCAGCAGCGGCCTGGCGTGGTCAGAGCTGGCCAGTCTGTATAGTCACTCACCAAAGGAACGGGTGTGCCATCATTCAATCTGGTGGTTTTCAGATTCTCGGCCATCCACACCTGCGTGCCTATGACAACCGTATTGTAGACATTCCCATCAATGTCTGTTACCTGGCCCATGGTTTCTGTTGAAAACTGGGTGGCAAACATTAAAACCATCAACAAGCGCAGATTTTTCATCATTCATTACTAAAACAGAACTCTACTCGTCTGGCTTTTCGAATCCGCCCCATTTTTTCGCTGGTCACTGGTCTCCACCTTGCTTTTATAGTGGTTCAACTCCACTGGCAGGAACAACACTGTCCATTTCTAAAGAACCACCAAAGAGGTTTATCGACAGCTGTTGTTTCACATTGCGAAGGAATATCACGCTACGGGGATATGAGTGAGAGCGGTCATTCGTCCCTATGATTTTCCTCATCACAGAGGTACCCCCGCACACAAACGGGTGCTCCGCAGGCGCTGCGCTCAGCTTGTCGAAGCGGATCACCCGTGTGGAACTAAGTATGATAGGTTTACCTTCGGTGATAACGCTTCGCTAAGTTTCTGCCCAAGGCAAAGAGATTGCTTGGCTAAGTTGTAACTGATCTCAGAGCCTTGGATCATAGGCTCTATCCGCAATTGCTAAAGACCCTGCAAGAGCAAAACCGGAAAATAGATGCTTAACAGCTGTTGATCGATCAACACCGATGGGCTGTTAATTTAACCGATCACCGTCCGAAAGTCGGGATTTCTAGTTTTTATCCAGTTCAATTCTGTACAAATAAAAAGCCCGTATGAATCAGATCATACGGGCTTTCGTTCTTATTCAGAAACAATTACTTGTCCTTGACGGCAAACTCCGTCTGTTTCACGTATCGGTTGGCATTGATCACTTCGCCATTCGCATATTTCATTTCGATGTAAGCACTATCATACTGATCCCAAACGCGGAACTCGCCATGACGTTTGCCGTTCTGGTAACTGATCTCGGCAGTTTTTGAGCCATCTTCTGCAAAAGATTCCCATTTACCTTCAGGAACATCATTCTTGTAGTAGCCCGTTTCTTTCACCGCTCCACTTTCGTAATAATTGGTCACTGCTACCAATTCGCCCTTTTGAACGTATTCGCTTTTCACAGAACCATTTTCATAATTGGTCTTTACCGTACTTTGCGCAAAGCAAGTAGAACCTGCCAAAACCACTAAACTCAACATCAACGCTTTCATGACCGTGTCTTTTTGTTAAACCAAAGTTACGATAAAATTATTTCTGTTAACAATTACGTAACATTAGAATAACGAAACGGGTCTAAAATTGTTTCAAACAAGTTCAAATAGATGAAAAACTTAACATTGGAGAATGATTACCTGAATGTTAACATCAGCCCAAAAGGGGCCGAACTGTGCGGTCTTTTGGACAAGCGCGATGGCGTGGATCACATGTGGAAGGCTGATCCAGCGTTCTGGCCACGCCACGCTCCTATTCTTTTCCCGTGTGTGGGCGAATCGAAAGATGAGACCATTACCGTAGAAGGCATCACTTATCCGATGGGACGACATGGGTTTGCACGTCACGAAATGTTTTCGGTTGTAGAAAGCACCGAATCGAAAGCTGTGTTTGAGCTGAAAAGCAACGCGAACACACGGATAAACTATCCTTTTGAGTTTGTGCTGAGGATCGGTTACGCGCTTTCTGGCACCTGTTTGACCCAAACGTTTGAAGTACTGAATGCTGACCAACGGAACATTGGTTTTCAGTTAGGCGGACATCCGGCCTTCACGGTTCCTTTTAAGGAAGGAGAAAAGTATGACGATTATGAAGTCCGCTTTGATATTCCGCAAACTTTGGACCGCCATCTGCTGACTGACAAAGGGCTTTACAGTGGCGAACAGCAATTGTTCTTATCAAATTCAGACCGTTTTGGGCTGTTTTACGATCTGTTTAAAGAAGACGCGCTGGTCTTCAAAAACATCCCTTCAAAGCAGGTTTGGATTCAACATAAAGATGGTGGCAAACGACTTCAGGTTACATACAACGGATTTCCGCATCTGGGAATCTGGTCTATTCCTGGTGCCGATTATGTTTGTATTGAACCTTGGATCGGCTGTGCTGATATGTTTGATCAGGCAAAAGATTTTTTCGAAAAAGACTGTTTGATCAATCTAAGGCCGAACGAACGGTTTGCGGCATCATTCGACATCTCGCTAGCACATTAACGCGCGGCCCTTCTTCGCAGTTCCTGATTGGTCCGTTCGAGTTCATCCAACATGTTCTTTTGGAGTAGTTCCAGTTCTTTTTGTTGAGTGATGTCCACTCCAATGCTTACCACTTGGTTCAACTCACCCTTTTCGTCCATTATCGGATTGAATGCCGTATTGATCCATACCTCGCTACCATCTTTGGTCACAAGCACATTATCTGACTTGAATGTCTGGCCTTCTTTCATTTTTTGGTACGTGGCCTCAATCAGGCTGTGATCCGTATTCGGGCCCGAAAGGAAAGACCATGGTTCTTTGCCCAATGCCTCTTCGGCTGTATATCCAGTAATATTCGTAAAACCTTGATTGGCCCAGGTAATTCTACCCAACGCGTCATGAATAAGCACGCCATTACTGGTTTCAGATGCGACAAGAGATAGCGTTTTGACCTGTACCTGCGCTCTTTTTTGTTCAGTGATGTCTTCGGTAATTCCTGCAACGCGCGAAACAGAACCATCAGAATGAAAGACAGGAAACGCTCGGTCTCTAACCCATTTAACGGTTCCATCCTTCATCAATAATCGATATTCTTCATCGTAGCTTCCGCTTGCGGCCAATTGACGGAATTTGGTTGTTACCCGATCACGATCATCTGGATGGATTGCACGTGACCAAGAAGCCGGATCTTCATATAGACTTTGAATGGATTGCCCGTACAGTTTTTCGTACTGCGGACTTACGTACAGAACTTCGTTCAACTCCCAATCAGTTAGCCAGAATACTTCCGTAATGCTTTCTGCCATGTCGCGGAATAGTTGCTCACTCTGTCGCAATGCATTTTCCATGAGATGACGCTCCGTCATATCGATGATGATCCCATCCATGCGTGTGGCTTTTCCATCAGGGCCAAATGTGGAACGCCCACGAGAAATCACGTAGCTGGTTTTCCCGTTCTGAACCACCCGATATTCGGCAGAATATTCTCCCTTTTTCAGTCCATCAACCAAACGTTGATAAACGTAATCCCTATCGTCTGGATGAATAAGGTTGTAGAACGCTTCTGTGTCAACTTCCATCGAAAAGCTCTCAAAAACCTGCGCACATCGCTCGTCCCAAATGAGTTTATCGCTATTCACCTTCCAATGCCAAATTCCGACCTTGGCCGTATTAAGGATCAGGTCTTTTTGAAGATTCTGTGCTTTGAGTTCCTCTTTGGAACGAATCTGATCGGTCACATCCTGTAATGTTCCAATTAACCGAACCACTTTTCCGCTTGCATCTTTAACCTGCTTGGCGCTGGATGTAACGTATTTTACTTTTCCCGACTCCAGTAGAATCCGGTATTCCAATACGGAGGTTATGTTCTCATTCAGATCGTTTTGGGTGATCCCATTTATTCGCTCCCTGTCTTCGGGATGTATAAAGGCTTTTACATCCGATAGTGTTATCTCTGACCTTTCGGTTTCATAGATTCGGTACATTTCTTCCGACCACCACACCTGCTCTGTTCCTACATCCCATTCCCAACTACCGACTTTGGCAATCTTTTGTGCCTCAATTAGCGAAGCTTCACTTCTCTGTAATTCGAGCTGAGTCAGAATTCGGTCGGAAATGTCTAGAACACTACCGATCCAACGAATCACCTTATCATCTCCATCAATACGTCTTCCATTTGCCTGTAAATGAATCACTTGGCCATTATCTGGGCGAATAAGACGGTAAACGAAAGGCTTACCATTTCCTGAATTGATGCTCTCGCTCAGCACTTTCTTATATTCATTCCGGTCATCTGGATGGATGCATGAAAGGAATAGCTTGTTCGTTATCTTGGTTGTTGGATCAATTCCCGTGATGCGATAGAAATTAGGAGACCATCTTGTTTTTCGATGCGTGAGGTCAAGTTCAAAACTTCCGCTATTAGAAATTTCCTCGCCAAGAGTTAGGAGGCCTTGGTTCTTAAGAAGTTCATTTTCTATTGCTTTTCTTTCGGTGATATCCTGTAAGGTTCCAATCACCTTAATGATGTCTCCGTTCTCATTCTTGATGGGTTTGGCATTTGCCCGAACATCTTTGACCGTTCCATCTCCAGCAATTATGGTGTACTCAACAACAGGCATGAAACCGGCCGTTAGCCCCTTGACCATAAGCTCTCCAACACGTTCCTTGTCTTTGGGGTGGACAAAACCCACCGCTTGACGAAGGGAAAAGTCTTGTGGTTCGCAACCATAAATGCGAAACATTTCATCGGAACAAGCAATGTTTTCACTGTTTATTTCCCATTCCCAACTACCGATCTTGGCAATTTTCTGAGCTTCCTGAAGTGAAGCTTCACTTCCACGTAGCTTAGCCTCGCTTAGTAGAAGTTCAAGTTGCGTCTTATAGCGTTGCAGCGCTTTTTTTATCGCAATAGGCAATCGCTTAATGGTGGATCGTTGAACGTAATCTTCTATGCCTTCGGCAAGTAGATCTATGGCAATATCTTCCGAAAGGTCGAACGCGAGTAGAATGAACGGTGCGTCAATTCCATGTTTTCGTGCCAAGCCCAATAACTTAACCGCATTGGTTCCTTTTAGGCTATAAGGGCTCAGAATAACATCAGGAGAATTGGAAAACAAGGTTTTTTCGTACTCGGCAACCGAGCTTACCACATGCGCATCGAACAACATTTCTGCATCCTGAAGTTCGCGCAAGAGAGACTCTGTCTCTGCGTGAAAATCTTCAAAAATGAGAATTTGAATAGCTTTGGTCTGTTGCTTCATGTACATGAACCTTTACTTGTTCCATGTGTTTAGAGTTTCAATTCTGCAATGAATTTCACCTATTTTTGACAAGTTCAACAAAACAAAAACACCACTATGAAGATTCTAGCGCTTACACTACTTACCATCTTAAGTACGACTTTCATTGATATTGACCAACTGAATATTGGCGATAAGGCAGCCAAAGCAGAACTTAAAATGCAAGGAATTGATGGAAAATCAATTTCTCTGAAAGAGTTGAAAAAGGAAAATGGTGTTTGTGTCATCTTTTCGTGCAACACATGTCCTTATGTAATTGGTTGGGAAGATCGCTACAATGAAATTTACAAGGAGTGTGCAAACAACAACATCGGTTTTGTGCTGGTCAATTCCAATGAAGCGAAACGGGACGGTGACGATAGCATGGCAGCAATGAAAGACCATGCTAAGGAGAAAGGTTATTTGGATTTTGCCTACGTGGTTGATGAAAACAACGTTTTGGCCGATGCTTTTGGAGCAACCAAAACGCCTGACGTTTTCTTGTTCAACGGCAATATGGAACTTGTTTACAAAGGTGCTATAGACGATAACATGAAGGAAAAGGATAATGTAAAAGAGCCTTTCCTTAAAAATGCGGTTGAAGCGCTCAGATCGGGTAAAGCAATTGATCCAGCTGAGACAAAAGCCCTTGGCTGCAGCATTAAGCGTGCTAGCTAAAGTCCCAACTGCTGGAGTTTGATTTCCAGCTCACCTTCTTTAAAAGACCCTTCATGAAAATGGCGGGTCTTTTTTTGTGTGTTGATGAAAAGCGTGGCAGGCAATGCGCCAGACCATTCTTCGCTAACTCTCGGAATCCATTTATTCGGATTGTCTTCATCCATCAATAGCACTTCACTTTTCAGTTGCTTTTCCTTCAGAAATGGAATCACTTTCGATTCCAATTGGTTCACAAAATCGAGTGTTACCAAAAGCACTTTTCTGTTGGTCCCTTCAGCATTGACGTGTATGTTTTCGAAAAACGGAAGTTCCTTAACGCATGGGCCACACCACGTAGCCCAAAAATTCACAATGTAAGTTGTATCTCCTCCTTCATTCAGCCTTGCCTCAAGCACATCGAGCCCAATTACAGGAACCTTTTGGGCGCTGCAATTGTGAGAAAGCAACATGCCGCTCAGAAGAAAAGATATGGCCATCAATCTAAACAACCTTGGCCTTGTAGTTTTCATACAGCAATCGGGTAATTCCGTCCGAAAGACCGAATTCTGGAACGATGATGTCTTTGATCTTGGCACGTTTCAAAATAGCACGGAAAATTTCGCAAGCAGGAACAATCACATCGGCACGATCAGGATTCAATCCCAATTTGGCAATTCGATCCTCAAAACTCATTTCGCGCAGCAAAACATGTAGTTCTTTGAGTTTGCCACGTCCAAGCGGAAGTCTGCCTGGAATCTCAGCCATCTTGTATAACTTGTTGATATTACCGCCCGAACCGATAGCGTCCAACTTCTCCATTCCTTCGGTTTTCTCTTCCACCCAACTCAGCAGTTTTTCCCAGTATTCTGGTTCTACTTTATTGTTCAACAAGCGCAGCGTGCCAATTCGGAAAGAGCGACTTGCCACAGGTTTGTTGTTGCTGAAAACAGTAAGCTCGGTACTACCTCCGCCAACATCTATGTACAAATAGCTTCGGTCGTTTTGTAGGCGTTCTTCAAAATGGTTTGAAAAAATGATGTCGGCTTCCTTCTTGCCTTGAATGATCTCTATATCCAGTCCTGCCTCTTCCGAAATCCGCTCCACGAGTTCTTCTCCATTGGTTGCATTGCGCATGGCCGAGGTGGCGCAGGCACGGAACGAAACCACTTCGTGTACGCCCAACAGCAAACGAAAAGCGCGCATCGTATCAACCAGCTTCTCCTTCTTATTTGCGCTGATAGCTCCGGTTGTGAATACATCCTCTCCCAATCGGACAGGAACCCGTACCAATGATGATTTCTTGAAAACGGGTCCGTTCTCGCTTTCAAAAACATTGGTTATCAGTAGCCTAACAGCATTTGAACCGATATCTATTGCCCCAAATTTCAGCACATTTTCCCCTTTTGATTTCTACCCGTTTCCGAGCTCAAAGGTAGGCGATCTTTAAGGGATGTCTGTGATTTCAGTCCACCTCTTTGGGAAACAGAGAAAACAGTTTTTTGCCTTTAGAATTGGCCACTTCAGACCAATTGTTTATTGGCAGTTCTATGGCAAATACACCACAGGTTGGCAGATTATACAATGACTCTTTTTGAAGTTGATTGATCAGCGAAGTGAACGATGGATTATGACCAAAGATCATGAGCGTATCGATGTTGTCTTCTACATTCCCGATCAATTTCAGCAATTCGTAGGTCGAGGCTTCATAGATCCCTTCGTTGGCACGAATCCGTTGCAAAGGGAAATCCAATTTCCGTGCAACGATGATCGCTGTATTCATGGCGCGGATGGCAGGACTTGAAAGAATCAGATCAGGAAACACATCCTGTTCCAGCATTTCTTCACCAATGGCGAACGCATCGTTGATGCCGCGCGGCTTTAGCGGGCGATAAAAATCTTCCAGATCGGGATAGGCCCAACTCGATTTTCCGTGACGTACTATGATAAGTGTCTTCATTCGCAATCGAAATTAGACACAATCGATCAATACGATCGGGGCGGTAATGATTCCTTAACGAAGCGTTCTTATTTCACGAACGTTACCACTTCCTTGCTCTCCAAAAGATAGGTCTGCAGAGAAGCACTGGCTTGCATGTCTGTCCAAGCCAAAAGCTTGGCAAGTTCAGCATTAAGCAGTGCAGCATATTTATCTGCCATCGGTTTTTCGAAATACAACCTTCCGGTTCTTCGGATGAGAAAATCCGACAGCTCGTTCACCATTTCGTTCTTAACGCAATAGCCAAGTTCAGACTTTAGAATAGCGAAGGTTCTATCCTCATTTTTCAGGTCGATATGAGAAATGATCTCTAATCCGTTGCTTCCATATTTGTGAAAAAGACCTGTGAGCTGTTCCTGCGTAAGCTCCGTTTCGCCAAGCTCAGACAGAAATGCTTTGAAGCTGTGAAACAGGCCACCCGAAAGTTTCCTTGACGAGGATCTTGATGCAGCTCGCGGCACTTGAAACTCCGTATACAATTGGGTCATTGCTAGATCAACTGTCCGTTCGGCCATTTTACGATAGCCTGTCAGTTTTCCGCCAGCAATACTGATCAACCCGTGTTCGGAAATAAAGATCTCGTCTTTCCGAGAAAGTTCCGAAGGCGACTTGCCATCCTCGTGGATCAATGGTCTTAGTCCTGCCCAAGTAGAAAGAATATCGTCTTGCTTGAGTGGCTCAATATCGAATGCATTATTCGCTGCATTCAGCACGTAATCCACGTCTTCCTGTGTCACCTTTGGGCGCTCAATTCCGCCTTCGTAATTCGTATCGGTAGTGCCGACATACGTGGCATTGTCTCTCGGAATGGCAAAGATCATCCGCCCATCAGGCACATCAAAATAAACTGCTTGCCGCAATGGAAATCGTGCATGATCGAACACTAGATGAATGCCTTTGGTGAGGTGCAATCGTTTGCCTTTCACCACTTCGTCCTTCGATCGCACAGCATCAACCCACGGCCCACCAGCATTGATGGTGCGTTTCGCCTTTATCTCAAACTTATTGCCTGTGCGCAGGTCAGTGACCTTGGCGCCAGAAATGTGTTCGGTCTTGTAAGTGAAATCGTTGAACTCGCAATAATTCAAAAGCGCTGCTCCGTCTTCTGCGGCAGTTTTTGCCACTTCAATCACTAATCGGGCATCATCGCTGCGATATTCCCAGTAGAGCACACCTGCTTCCAACCCTTGCTTTTTCAGCAATGGTTCCCGTTTTAATGTTTCGCTTCGGCCAAGAACCGTTCTGCGTTCGCTGCGCTTCACTCCTGCCAACCAATCGTATGTGTAAATGCCTACAGATGCAGACGCTTTTCCGAACGAACCGCCTTCGGTTATCGGAAGCAGCATTTTTTCAGGAATCACCAAATGTGGAGCATTATGATAAACCGTTGTGCGTTCATGCCCAACTTCTCGCACCAGTCCGAATTCCAATTGTTTGAGGTAGCGAAGACCGCCATGAATCAGTTTCGTGCTGCGGCTACTGGTACCAGCAGCAAAATCCTGCTTTTCTACCAACGCTACTTTCAGTCCTCGGCCGGCAGCATCAAGCGCAATACCAACCCCCGTAATTCCACCACCGATTACTAGGATGTCGAATGTCTCCTTTTGGAGTTTCTCAATGACTTCAGAACGGTTTTTGGCAGAGAACATGGAACGATTTGAGGCCGCGAAGTTAGCGGTTCGTTTGCTTGGTTTCGAAGCTAAAACCCGAATCCGAAATTATTGTTCGAACAAACTTGGGTCTGGCTCTAGGCTGATGTTCTCATCACCATTCTGGTATGGCAGATACGTGATGATGAACTGAAACATCTCGTCCGTGGTCTTCATGTCCTCGTTCACGGGCTCCACAACCAATCTTGGGGGATCGAACGGGTTGTTCGGATTATTGAGCGTGTTGTCATAAATGCCTTCGGCATGAATGATGGACCCCTTGGGAATCTTCAGCATTTGATGAAACGTGTAGAAATATTGCCATCGAAAGTCCCATTTTGGAATGGAAATCAGAGGGATTTCTTCTCCAGAAGGCGTGGTTGCCCAAGCTTTGAAGCTCCTGCCGATCAAGTGCATATGCGGATTGATGGTAAGCAACGAAACATCCTGCGGAACCCGAAAATCGGTCATCACTTTCATAACGGTATCTGGCGGAACAACCAAGGAAGGCACAACCACAGAAACGCCCAAGGTTCCCAACATCCATTCGTGCACCGGGCGCTTTGGCGGGCCATCAGCAAAGAAAATGTTGAAGTAAGAACGGTCGTAGGAATCAATAGGAGATGGGCCGTAATGCATGTTCTTGATGAGAAATGCCGATTTGCGCGAAGCCTTGTAACTCCCGATTCCTTCGGGATAAATAGCAGGCAATACGCTTGGCAGATAGTTACTTACTGAAGGCGTAAGCGTAGGAAATGTACCATCATCATTGGCAAGCCCAAGCGCCTGATAACTTTGCATTGTGCTAGCATCCACATCAGTTACCACATGTTGGCCATCAAAAACATTCTTCTTCTTGTCGAATTCGTAGGTCAACAAATGTCCGTTCATGTGATGGACGAGGTCACGATTTCCGGGCACAAACTCAATTAGCCGAATAAAGGTGTCGTTCGGAAGTTCGAACGGCACTTTCATCATCATGAACTTGTCTAAGTTGTTGCCTTCAATGAAAACGGAATCTTGAAACCAAACCACAAGATCGGCCTCTCCAAACATTGAACCCTTTGGAAATTGTGGTGGTTCGGGTGCTTTTCCTTCGCCCTCTTCACGGCCATCATCCGCCCATTTAGCAAGCAGCGCAATTTCTTGTTCGCTTAGAAAACGCTCTCCAACAAACGAACGATAATGTGGGTCGGCTGGCCAAGGCGGCATGTAACGGTCGGCTGTTACATCGCGAATCATTTTGGCGCGTTTGACCACATCGCGATACGTGACCATTTGAAATGGCGCACCACCATTGGGCCTATGGCAAGGCGTGCAGTTAGTATAAATAATCGGTGCAATATGCTGATTGAACGTGACCTTTTCGGGCAATTCAACCGCTTGTTTTCGGAATTCCCCGCATGAAGCGAATAGCCACAGAACCAAAAATAAAAGTATCGAACGCTTCATTCAATCAGGCAACCAATGGCTTCGGTGTGTTTGGGTTGGATGGCTTTTCCTTCGCGGTAAGCAAGCAACGCATTTTCGAGGTAATTCTCTGAAACTTCCAGTTTTTTCTTGCCTAGATCATTCACCCAGTTGTCAATTTTACCGCTGTAAAGCACTTTCCCTTCTCCATCCAGCACAAAAACTTCGGGTGTAACGGTGGCATCCAACACATGCGCCAATTGCGTTTCGATGTCAAAAAGCATCTCAAAATCGAGGTCATATTTCAATTTGAACTGCAACACTTCTTCTGCCGAGTACCATTTCTTGGAAAATACACCTACAAAACGCAGACTATCAGAAGCGAATTCTTCTTCCATCTGCCGCATTGCCAATGTATAATTGATGCACAACGGGCATTCTGGAGAAAGAAAATAGACGACCGTAAGTTGATTTTCGGACGGGTTGATGCTGATTGATTCTCCCTCGATCGTTTCCAGTATTACTTCAGCCACATTTGGCTTAGAAGCGCACGCGCTGATAAAAAGTACTAGACCAACTAAGACTGACCTCATGAAGGTCAAAGGTCAAAAAAGATTGGATAAACTGAGTCGGAGCCGAGCTCAGGTAAAATGAAGAATGAAGGTTCGAATGCCTATTACGCGGAAACCCCAGCAAGAATTGATTCAAACAATGCCTTGCCATCCAAATTTCCAAGGTTTTCATCTGCAGCACGCTCCGGATGAGGCATCATGCCAAACACATTTCTATTCTTATTGGTAACGCCCGCAATATTGTTGATAGATCCATTAGGATTAGACGCATCATCCACATTTCCGCTCTCATCGCAATAGCGGAAAAGTATTTGATTGTTCGCTTCCAGAGAGGCAAGTGTCTCAGCATCCACGTGAAAACGACCTTCGCCATGCGCAATCGGAATTTTGAGTGCAACACCTGGTTTCACCTCATTGGTTACCAACGAATCGGTCGTTTCGCAACGGATGTTCACATTCTTGCAGATGAATTTCTGGCTACTGTTGTGCAAAAGTGCTCCAGGCAAAAGTCCTGCTTCACACAACACTTGAAATCCATTACAAACTCCAAAAACATATCCTCCGTTGTTGGCAAATTCAATCACTTCTTTCATGATGGGCGAAAAACGCGCTATCGCTCCTGATCGAAGATAATCTCCGAAGGAAAATCCACCCGGAAGCACCACAAAATCTACACCTTGAAGGTCGTGATCCTTATGCCAAAGCTCCACCACTTCTTGCCCCATGATGTTTCTTAGAACATAGATCATGTCCTGATCGCAGTTCGAACCAGGGAAAATAACGACACCGAATTTCATCTCAATATGCTTTGATGGCAAAATTAGACCTTTCGTAGACCCTTTTCCACATTCAGAAGGGTATTTTTGAACCGATTTCAACAGTTATACAATGGATAGAAGAGAAGCGATACGCAGAGCAATGATCGGAAGTGCCGGATTGGCATTGGCACCTTACGCTTCGGGTTCTGAAAGGCCTGAGACACTTGACTTTTCCGCTGCCGATTTCGGGGACGATTTTCTTTGGGGAGTTGCTACCGCTGCTTACCAGATAGAAGGTGGATGGAATGCAGACGGCAAAGGCCCTTCCATCTGGGACACATTCTCTCACAAAAAGGGAAAGGTCAACAATAACGAGAACGGAGATGTGAGCTGCGATTTCTATCACAATTATGCCTCAGACATCGGTCTTGTTAAAAACATGAACATGGATGTGTTCCGTTTTTCAACGGCATGGGCGCGCGTTTTACCAAACGGAATCGGTCAGGTAAATCAGAAAGGCTTGGATTTCTACCATCGGGTAATCGACTCTTGTTTGGAGCAAGGCGTTCAACCTTGGATCACACTTTACCATTGGGATTTGCCTCAGGCCTTGGAGGACAAAGGGGGATGGCAGAACCGCGACATTACGGGTTGGTTTGAAGAATACGCCAATCTGATCACCAAAACATACGGAGATAAGGTTAAGAACTGGATGGTGATGAACGAGCAGGCATCGTTTACCATCGTAGGTTACATGCTCGGAATGCATGCTCCGGGCAAAATGTGGCCTAAAAATTTCCTTCCAACATGCCATCATTCAACCTTATGTCAAGCAGATGGCGGACGGATAATCCGAGCCAATGTGCCCAATGCCCAAGTTGGAACCACTTTCAGCTGTTCTCCCATTGAACCAGTGAACGAAAAGCATCGACACGAGAAAACCACCAAACGATTTGATGCCTTAGTGAACCGACTTTACATTGAACCGCCACAAGGTTTGGGATATCCGATGGAAGACCTGCCCATGCTGCGAAAAATGGAGAAGTACATTTTGGATGGCGACATGAAACGAGTTGAGTTCGATTTCGATTTCTACGGCCTTCAGAATTATTCTAGGATGATTACTAAAGCAAACGGAATTGTGCCGTGGATGGCCGGAACACCGATTGCACCAAAAAACCTGAAACCTCGACCAGAGATCACTGAAATGAACTGGGAAGTTCATCCAGAAGGGATTTACAAGATGCTCAAGTACTTTGATAAGTACGAGAAAATAGACAAGATCATCGTCACCGAAAATGGAAGTGCTTTTCCGGATGTTGTAGAAGGAGATTTTGTTCACGACACCCAGCGTAAGAAGTTCTATCAGGATTATTTGCGCCAAGTTCTACGAGCCAAACGTGAAGGGGTGAACGTGCAAGGCTATTACTGTTGGACGCTGATGGACAATTTTGAATGGGCCGAAGGCTACCATCCTCGATTTGGACTTGTTCACATCGATTTTGAAACACAGAAACGAACGGTAAAAGATTCTGGACTTTGGTTTAAGAAATTCCTCTCCGACACATAGATCGGAACTTATTGCGCTTTTGTGCGTAATCGGTGATCAGGGAACTGAACACTTTATCACCAGGAATTGAAGAGACAATTACCTTTTCTTCTTCTTTTTTGTATTGCCGTTACCACTTTTCAGCTGGTGAACGCGCAGGTATATGACCTTGTGGTTCTGGATGGCGAGAGCGGAATCTCTGGTGTTCAGATCAACGACATTGCCCAAGATGCTAACGGATACATCTGGGTGGCAACCAACTCAGGCGTAAGCCGCTTTGACGGTAATGCATTTGTGAATTATAGGAAGCGAGACGGCCTTTCGGAAAACGTTTGTACCACTATTTTTTGCGACAAAGACAACAAGATCTGGGTTGGACATCAAACAACTGGCCTTTCCGTTTTATACCCCGATTCAATTCAGCATATCTCTGAAGGATCTGGCCTTATAAACAATGAGGTTCACGATATTTTTCAAGATAAGGAAGGGAAAATTTGGGTGGCAACATTCGGTGGCGTTTCAAGCTACCAGTCTGGAAACTGGAGCAAACACTCAACAGAAAATGGCCTTGTAAGCAACAATACTCAGGCCATTGCCCAAGACGAAAATGGTAGAATCTGGATTGGTTCCTTCGGTTCCGGTATCGACATTATTGACGGAAACGGCATGGTGCATTTGCACATAGGCAATGGTCTGGTGAACAACTATGTTACCAGCCTGAGTCTGAAAAACGGTCATATGATGATCGGAACACTAGGCGGCATGAGTATTTGGAAAGATGGCAAGTTCAAAAATACTTCTGGCATGAACGGCCTCAGCAACAGCCAGGTAAATGAAGTGGCCGTTGCCAATAATGGAGACATCTGGCTGGCCACGTACAACGGATTGACCAGAGTTAGAAATGCCAACTTATTGCGCTTGACAGAAGAAAATGGTCTCCCGAACAATGAGGTGCTTTCGGTATTTATAGATGTGGAGGAAAACGTTTGGTTCGGAACCAAAAAAGGGTTGGTGCGCGTTCGGAATCTGGCATTCACACACTACTACTCCACAGAAGAGCTGGACATTGACCCAAGTTTTCTTTATCGCGACAGCAAAGGAGGTTTATGGGCAGCAAATGAGGCTGGTGGCGTGCTCGAATTTGACGGAGAACGATTCGTCAGCGCATTTGACGATCCAGACATCAACGACCATCAGATAAGTTCCATTGCGGAAGACGGCAATGGCAATATCTGGTTTGGAACCATGGATTTTGGTGGGCTTTTTCAGTTTAACGGCAAGAAACTTTACATCTTCTCAGACGAATTCGGCCTGGCAGACAACAACATCAATTGTCTGCTTACGGATGCAGAAGGAAACCTGATCATTGGCACGCCAAACGGCCTAAGTATCCATGATGGAGATGGCTTTAAAAACGTATTCATCTCAGATGATGTGGCTTCGAACCACGTGACGGCATTGGTGCTTGGACCAGAAAATCAAGTATATGTAGGAACCTCTGATGGGTCTGTTTTTGTGTTGAAAGACGGAGCAATTGATGTCGGAATCGAAATCAACTCAAGTTCTCCGATCACCGATCTTGCCTATGGTTCAATGGGTTTGGTGGCGGCAACGCAATCTGATGGGGTTTTCTTGCTGAAAAACGGTGAGGCCGTTCGAATTGAAGACGGAGGTGGTCTTACTGGTTCTTCCGCGCGTTCGTTGGCGGCTATTGGCAGTCAACTTTACGTGGGCAGCGCAAATGGTCTGCGCCAACTGTCTTTCATTCAAGATTCAATTCTTACACGTTCATTCGACCGAAGGGATGGTTTTATGGGTTCTGCTTGCAAGCGAGGTGTCATGCTGGCAGATGGCAATACTGTTTGGATCGGAACAACCAAGGGAATTGTGCGCTACAATCCAACTGAAGATGATGTAAACACCGAAAGGCCGCGACTTTTGTTCACCGATCTTCAATTGTTCTATCAACAAGTAGATTGGAAAAAGCTTGGTTTTGAACTTGCGGCCAACGGGCTACCAATAGACTTGGAACTTTCGTATACCGAAAACTCCTTGCAGTTCTTTTTCAAAGGAATTCATCATAAACAACCAGATGGCGTCTCATTCAGCTACATTCTCGAAGGGTTTGAGGACCGCTGGAACCCTGCAACCGATCAGCAATTTGCCAATTATCCAAACCTTCCACCTGGAGATTATACATTTAAACTAAAAGCTTGCAATGCTTCTAACATTTGTACGGAGGAACCGCTCGAATTCAAAGTCACTATCACTCCTCCAATTTGGCAAACTGCTGGTTTTTACGTGGCTTGGGGCATCATTGCTTTGATCATCACTTACGCCTACATCAAGATTCGCGAGCGTAGACTTTTGGAAGAAAAGCGCATTTTGGAATCAACGGTCGAAGAGCGAACGAAGGAATTGCGCGAGCAGAAAGAAATTGTTGAGGATCAGAACAAACACATCACCGAAAGCATTGAATACGCCAAAAACATCCAAATGGCGGTTTTGCCATCGGATCATGACATCACCGCTGCTTTTGATGATCATTTCGTATTCTATCGTCCAAAGGATACGGTAGGTGGAGATTTCTACTGGGTGTTTTCTGAAGGGAATATTTCGTGGGCAGCAGCTGTAGATTGTACTGGTCACGGTGTGGCCGGAGCTTTCATGAGCATGATCGGAACCGACCTCTTGAATCAGATCATCATTGAAAAGAAGGTGAACGATCCTGCGCTTGTGCTAGAGGAAATGGACAAAGGCATTAAACTCGCCTTTGCGCAAAGTGCCAAAGAATTTGAAAGCGATCAGGGAATGGATGTGGCACTCATCAGAATTGACAAGAAGAAAAAGACCCTTGAATTTGCGGGTGCGCAGCGTCCACTTTATCTGATGTGCAACGGAGAATTGTTGCAAATTGAAGGCAATAGACACTCCATTAGTTGTGCAGAACAACGTGGAGCGGAGGCTTTTCTGAAATACACGCATAAGATTGAGGGCGAATCAATCGCCTACTTATTCTCTGATGGAATTGTTGACCAATTTGGAGGGCCTAAGGGAAGGAAATTCATGATCACTAGGCTTCGCGGATTTCTGGAGGCAAACTGGTCGTTAAGTATGGAAAAACAGGCCAAAAACCTGAACACCACTTTTGACGATTGGAAAGGCCCCGAAATGACCCAAATAGATGACGTGATGCTTTTAGGAATTCGGCTTTAACTTTAGCTTGAATTGCCGTCATGCTGAAACCCCGATTCATAGCCTTCTATCTTGTTTCCGTTTTCAGCTGCTCAGTATTCGCGCAGCAGGCTCAGGTCGATAGCCTGAATAATCTTTTAGCTACAAAATATGCTAAAGATGATACTGCCCGCATCCGTGTTCTTGTACAGACCGGTGAAGTTCTACTGAGAATCGATCCAGAAAGATCTTTGCAACTGAGCAAAGAAGCATTGATGTTGAGTATTTCGCTTTCCGATAGTCGTTTCATCAGCCATATTTACAACAATACAGGTACTGCGAACAGGCTAAAAGGAGAGTATGGTAAAAGTCTCAGCTTCCACAACAAGGCATTGGAAAATGACCGGAAAAACGGAAATCGGAAAGATGAGGCGCTATCGCTGAACAACATCGGAAACGTATTCCTAAAGCAAGGACAATACCAGCCAGCCATTGAGAATTACGAGAAATCTCTGATCATTAGGCAAGACATAAATGATCTGGATGGAGTGGCGAGTTCGTTGAACAATCTTGGTCTGGTTTACAAGAACCAAGGAGATCTGGATAGAGCGCTGGCATACTACCAGAATTCGTTCAAGATCTTTCAGCAAATGGGTGATAAGATTGGTTTGGCCAACGCCTTGAACAACATTGGAATTGTACATCGGGCCAATGGAAATCAGGATAGGGCGTTGGAGAATTTTCTGAGTGCCTTGTCCCTATTCCGCGAATTGGGGAATAAAATTGGCGAAGCCAACACGCTCAACAATATTGGAAACATCTATTATCAGCAGAACAAATTCGAGCAATCGCTGGAGTTCTACGAAACCTCTTTGGCCATAAGCGAAAGCCTAGGCGACAAGAGTTCCGCGGCAGGAAAATACTCCAATATTGGTGGCGTTTATCTGGTTTTGGGAAACAAGGAAAAAGCACTGTCCAGCACCGAAAAAGCACTGTCTTTGCAAAAAAATATCGGTGATGACCAAGGACAGATAAGTACACTCAACAATCTTGGGGCGTATTTCAAAGAATCGGGCGATCTGGATAAAAGTCTCTCTTATTTTCTGGATGCGGAAAAGATCCAAAACCGCATTGGCGATCACGCATACAGCACCATCACGCTTTCTTCTATCGGAGAAATTTACCAGCAGCGCAACAAGTCTCAACTTGGACTGAAATATTTTTCTAGAGCGCTTCGCGAAGCAAAACAATACGGCAGCGCAGAAGATCAGATCAACATTTTCGAAAAATTGGCCCAGACCTACGCCAATGCCGGTGACTTCAAAAGATCATACGACTATCAGCAACTGGCGAAGGCCGCGCGCGACAGCTTGGAACGCGTGGTAAGCGTACGCGATCTTGCAGAAATGCAAGCCAAATTTGAAACCGAGCAGAAGCAACGAGAAATTGAACTTCTGAACAAGGAAAAGGAGGTTCAGGATCTGAAAATCACCAAGCAGATCACGGTTCGAAATACGATCATTGCCTTTTCCATTCTTTCAGTGCTTATGTTGATCTTAATTTATGCCCGATACCGAACCAAGAAAAAAGCCAACGAAGAACTTGGGCGCAAGAATGTGGAGATTGAAGAACAAAAACGAACGGTAGAGGAAAAAAACTGGGAGATAACTTCAAGTATCGAGTACGCCAAACGCATTCAGGATGCCATTATGCCATCCATGAAAGAGATACTGGCGGCATTACCAGAAAGCTTTGTTTTCTATCGTCCTAAGGGAATTGTAAGTGGAGATTTCTACTGGTTTGCCCAACAGGGCGATACCAGTTTCATTGCTGCTGTAGATTGTACGGGACATGGCGTTCCTGGAGCGTTTTTGAGTATGATCGGAAACGATCACCTCAATCAAATTGTGAACACTGAACTGATCAAAAAACCTGATCAGATTTTGAACCGATTGCATCACGAGATTCAATCAACATTGAAGCAGAAACATGGCGTTTCAGAAAATCATGATGGAATGGATGTAGCTCTTTGCGCCATCAATCATGCAGAGAATCGTCTGTATTTCTCATCTGCAAATCGGTATCTATATCTGATCAGAAACGGTGAATTGACCGAAACCAAAGGCGATCATTTCAACATTGGTGGCATTATGCATGAAGATGTTCGGCACTACACTTTGTATGAATTCGACCTTCAAAAAGGCGATACGTTCTATGTCTTTTCAGATGGTGTTTCTGATCAGTTCGGAGGAGCCGATTCGAAAAAATTCGGTTATCGGAGATTGAAAGAACTCCTGCTAAAAATTCACACTGAACCGATGGAAAAGCAGCGGGGTTTGTTTGAGAAAACCTTGCTTGAATGGATGGGCGAAAGCGCCCAGATCGATGACTTTCTATTGATCGGCATCCGCCTTTGAAGGCTGAATGCTGAGTTTCTTCCGCTCCACGTAGCCAGCAAAATTCTGGTAGGCTTCTGTTCTGTCGTCCCACTCAAAACGTTGCTTCAATAGCTCCATATAATGGGTCATTTCTTTGGCACTGGCGGCATTGTTCAACTTTAGAACAGCATCTCCAAAATCAGATGCATTGCCTTTGAACAGATTGCGGATAATTCCGAATTTCTCATTCAAAGGAATGCCTGAGCGCAGATCCGTAAGCGGAGTATTATTGAATTGTCCCGCCAAGATTTTCTTATCGCCACCTTCGGCTGCTACTGTTTCTTTTCCGATCATCGGTTCTTTGGTTGCCTTAGGCTTTTCTTCCACCACTTTCACTTCGGCCACAGGTTCAGGAATCACTTCTTTCGCCACTTCCTCAACCACAGGCTTTTCTTCCTTTGCCACTATTAGCGCCACTTTTGGCTCCTCAACTTTTGCAGGCTCTAGTGCAATAACTGGCTCAACAACAGCAACCGGAGTTGGTGCTGGAGTTGGTGCTGTCTTTGCTTTTACTGCCTTAGCCACAGGCGCGGCCACTTCTTCAAACTCCGTTTTTTTCACCGCATCATAAAACGCACGTAATTGTGCCAAAACGGCATCTTTCGTCAATTCTGAAGGGTTGTTCACCAGTTCATCCACACGCTCATTCAAACTATTCAACTGGCTGTTCAATTCACTCATTTGTTAGGGATTTTTACGGTTTACGCTGTAACGCTTTTGTTAGATTTGTATTGCAACGGGGCGCTTTCAAAAGTAATCATCAAAAGACCCCGACCAAGGGAATGTTCTTAGAGAATTCAAGGAATAAGTCAACAAAAAAAGGCTGGATAGAGGTGATCTGTGGCTCTATGTTCTCGGGCAAGACCGAGGAACTGATCCGTAGGCTGAAACGTGCCCAATTCGCCAAACAGAAGGTAGAAATATTCAAGCCAACCTTGGATACGCGCTATGATGAAACCGAGGTTGTTTCGCACGATTCCAATGCCATTCATTCCACGCCCGTACCCAATTCTTCCAACATCCTCATTTTGGCAGATGATGTGGATGTGGTAGGCATTGACGAGGCGCAATTTTTCGACATGGGATTGGTGAGTGTTTGCAATCAATTGGCAAACAGCGGTATCCGAGTCATCATTGCTGGCTTGGACATGGATTACCTCGGAAAACCTTTTGGACCTATTCCTAATCTGCTGGCCACGGCAGAATATGTGACGAAAGTTCACGCCATTTGCATGCGCTGTGGCGAGTTGGCCAACCATTCGCATCGTTTTTCGGAAGAAGACAGCCTTGTTGCTCTTGGCGAAAAGGACAGTTACGAACCGCTTTGCCGCTCGTGCTACAGGAAATCAATGGTTCACCACATGACGGATAATCCTTCAACTAAAAAAAAGGATTAGATGGGAGAACTGGAGACATTGAGAGGCATAGCTTCGGCTCTCGAAGTTCCGTGTCCGTTCGAATTTCAAGAGGTTTACATCAAGGAGCTGGCCATAGACAGCCGCAAGGTGATGTTGCCAAAGCAATCGTTGTTCTTTGCCATCAAAGGCGATAGGCACGATGGGCATAACTTCATTGATCACCTTTACGAGCAAGGCGTGCGAGCCTTTGTGGTAAGCACCGATTATCTGGCATCCGAAAAACTGGACGATGCATTCTTCATTCATGTAGAAAATCCGCTTGCGGCTTTGCAGACAGTGGCCGCAGCAAAACGCGCCCAATACAATTATCCGCTTATCGGAATTACTGGAAGCAACGGTAAAACGATTGTGAAAGAATGGCTCTATCAGTTACTCGATTCGACCTACAATATAATACGAAGCCCGAAGAGTTACAATTCGCAGGTTGGCGTGCCGCTGAGTGTTTGGCGAATGAAATCGGAGAATGATCTGGCCATTATTGAGGCAGGAATTTCGATGCCGGGCGAGATGGTGAAACTGGAACGTATCATTCGGCCAACCATTGGCATTTTCACCAATTTGGGGCAAGCCCATGATGAGAATTTTAGTGATGCAAACCAGAAAGCGAGGGAAAAATTAGACCTGTTTCAAAACGTAGAAACCCTTATCTATTGCAAAGATTACCTGATCATTCAGGAAGAATTGGACCATTATCCCTTCACTTCTTCCCCAAAGTTATTTGCATGGAGTAGGCGAACTGCTGCCGACCTGCAGATCGGGCGGATTGAAAAGCGCGATGGGCAAACCGAGATCCAAGGAATCTATCAGCACAATTTCATCCGCATACGCATTCCATTTACGGATGAGGCTTCGATTGAAAATGCCATTCATTGCTGGGCAGTAATGTTGCTTTTTGGCTTTGCGGCAGAAGACATTCAAAAACGTATGGAACAGTTGGCGCCAGTTGCCATGCGCCTTGAGTTGAAGCAGGGAATCAACAATTGTTCTGTCATCAACGATTCGTACAATTCTGACCTGCAATCCATTTCCATTGCGCTTGATTTCCTCTCGCAACAACATCAGCATCCGAAACGCACGCTGGTGCTATCAGACATTCTTCAAACCGGACGACCTGATAATGAGCTGTATGCCGAAGTTGCGCAATTGGTGAGGGAAAAGAAGGTTGACAGATTGATCGGCATCGGAAACCATATTTCCGGACAAGCTCAGCTGTTTGACCATTCAAGTGAATTCTTTGCTTCTACCGATGATTTTCTAGATGCTTATCATCACGATAAATTCTACAACGAAACGATTTTGCTGAAAGGCGCACGAAGTTTCGGTTTCGAGGCCATCAGCCGAATCATTCAACACAAAACGCATCAAACTGTTTTGGAAATTGACCTTGGTGCAATGGTGCATAATCTGAATTTGATACGCTCTTTGCTCAAACCGGAAACCAAGCTAATGGCGATGGTCAAGGCCTTTGGTTACGGAAGCGGAAGCTTTGAGATTGCCAATATTCTTCAATTCCATCATGTCGATTACTTGGCCGTGGCCTATGCAGATGAAGGTATTGAACTCAGGAAAGCTGGCATTTCACTTCCGATCATGGTCATCAGCCCAGAGGAGCAGAGCTTTGATGCGATGATCCAATATGGATTGGAACCAGAGATCTTCAGCGTGCGTTCGCTGCAATTGTTGGAGAACGCCATCAAACGAAAAGGCACCTTGGAATCGCCCCTGAAAATTCACGTGAAGTTGAATACAGGCATGAACCGTCTTGGTTTTTCGGAGCGCGATATCAATGCGATGGTGGTTCGAATCAAGAACAATCCGCAATTGCGTTTGGCTTCGGTATTCTCTCATTTGGCTGCCAGCGAAAACCAGGCGGAAGACGCGTTCAGCCGCGAACAGATTGCGCGATTTGAACAGATGAGCAACGCCATTCTTTCTCATTTCAATTATCCCGTGTTGCGTCATATCTGCAATTCGTTTGGCATTATTCGATTTCCCGAAGCGCAATACGAAATGGTTCGCTTGGGAATTGGCCTCTACGGTGTAGCGCCTGAGAGTCCGATAACAGGCAAATTGAGGAACGTAAGCACGCTACGGACCACCATTTCGCAGATCCATGAACTTAAAACGGGCGATACGATCGGTTACGGTCGCACCGAAAAAGTGCAAGGTGAAATGCGCTCAGCCACCCTACCCATCGGTTATGCAGACGGCCTAAGTCGCAAGAATGGTAACCGCCAAGGCAGTGTACTTATAAATGGTCATCGTGCGTCCATTGTAGGCAATGTATGCATGGACATGTGCATGGTTGATGTAACAGGCGTTCCATGCAAAGAAGGAGATGATGTGGTGATCTTTGGCGAAGATTATTCCATTGAGGAATTCGCTACTAACTCAGAAACGATTGCTTACGAAGTACTGACCAATGTTTCTGCTCGGGTAAAGCGCGTCTATTTTCAGGAGTAAATCTTACTTTGCTCCCTTACAAACCAAAAACATTTTGTCATGTGGAGATTTACGAACCTAGTTACACTATTACTTACTATCCAATGTGCACTTGCACAGACTGGCGAATACCGCTTAGCGGCAATCCCACAGGGAGCAAACCTATTCGGGTATGCCAACTTGCAAGGAGAAATGGTGATAGAACCTCAATTCATCCAAGCATTTGGATTTGACCCTAATGGAGTTTCTCTAGGTATCTTGAAAGATGAGCAAAAGGTGAAAAACATGAACGACCCGAATCGCCACGATAAAACGTTCACGTTTTTCGATGCCAATGGCAAGGCTCTTCCTGAAAGAACACCTTCTGCTCTTTATATGGTTCGTATGAAATTCAACTATGCGCGGGAAATGCGTGGCTTCTATGATGGAATATTCATTGCCAGCAGTAAAGAGAGCATGTTGGATAGATTCGGCATGAACTATGAAGGAAAAGTGGTTACGGGGTCTGACTACACATGGATGTCATTTTTCAATGAAGGATTCGCCATTGCAAAGCATCGTAAATCGGGTTATGTGATCGTAAGGCCGAATGAGAATGACACTGAAATCAAAGGAATTGAAGTCGCAGCGGCAGAAAACCCAACAGAGGGCCTGGCCCCTGTAAGAAACAAGGATGGTAAATGGGGATTTATAAACGGTAATGGAGAAGTAGTAATTCCCGCCAAATTCAATGATGTAGGGAACTTTTTGGGCGGATACTGCTGGGCGAAAAACGACAAGGATCTTATCGGCTTTATTGATAAAAATGGTGAGTGGGTCATTCAACCAACGTTTGTGAAGGCAAAAGACCTTGACCCTGTTTCTGGCATTGCTATGGTGGTGCAGGATCGAGATTGGTGCTATGTGAATCTAAATGGAAAAATTACCTGTGCCGGAAAAAAAGAAAAATTATACGAGTACTCTGAAGGGCTAGCCATAAAACGAGACCTAAACACAAATAAGGTCGGTTGCATTGACGCGAATGGAGAATGGGTCATTGAACCAACACTTGATGTGATAAGACCTTTCTTGCACGGTTATGCTGTTGCCAAACAAAGCAATCTTTTCGGCCTGTTGGATAAAAAAGGTGATTGGGTCATCGAGCCTAAGTTCGTGCAACTTATGGAGGCCTATCCGATCACACCTAAATGATTTTTAGTTCTGCACTTCTGATAGGAGCAGTTAAATAGTTGTTTCGCGAAATGGGCGTGTTTTCAGGAGTAGATCAATCCTTTTTCAGGATGTACTTCGTGATAAAGAACTCCACGTAAGGTGGAATTTCCTTCTTCTCGTAGAACTTGGTGAAGTTGTCCTGAGAGATGATAAACTGGTTGGTGGATTGAACATCCACTCCAGCAAATACGGTGCTATCAGCCAAAATAGTATTGTAGTAATCCATCGCCTTTTTGGTATCGCTGAAACCTTGAACAAACAGGAGGTCCTCTGTAGGCGAAAACTTCAAATTCTTAATGGTAAGCGATTCGAGTGAAAACTGGGTGCTGTTAAAGTTGGAAAAACGTCCCTTCAGATCGGCCATATCGGGAAGACCCGAGCCAACCAAAGCATAATAGTGCTTCGATTCATAATCGAACACATAGCCATCCGAAACTGGTGGCGTCTCTTTCGCTTCTTCCTGTTTCACAGGTTCGTCTTGCACCGTTTCGCCCATCAGGCCTTTCACGTATTCCAGCAATTCCTCAGCTCGTACTTTTTCTGGTGCAGCAGTGTATTTGGCTATGTAATCTTCCAGTGCTCTTCGATAGACCATCAGTTTCTCCGTTGCCCCAATGGACATCACCTTAAGCAAAGCAAACTTGGATAGGATCTTATCTTCCTTGAACTTGGTGAGAGCGCTGTCTGCGGCCTCAATTACTCGCTCGTATTCTCCTTTAGAAAAGTTGACAAAGGCCATGTCATACATCTTGCCTAGGCGGCCTCGCATGATCTCCAGTTTCTCCAAATATTTTGGGTCAAGCAGAATCTTGGCGTATTCGCTATCAGGAAACTCCTTCAAGATACGATTGGCATATTCCTGAGCTTTACGTTCGTCACCTTGTCCCTTATACAATCGGTACAATTGATAGTAGGTCTCCAGATTCCAAACACCTTTCGGGTAGCGTTTCAGCAACTCTTCAAAACTGTTAATGGAACGTTGGTTTTCTGAAAGCTGCTCCTTGTAAATGGTTCCAAGGTCGTAGTAGGCAGTTTGGATCTTTTTATTGGCACTGTCTCGTTGTGCAGGAGTTCTTGGAATTCCCTTTTTGTAAAACTCTGGGTCAAGAAGTTCTGCAGTCGTCACTTCGGTCGTGTCGCCATTGTTGCCAATAAGTTGAGACACATTATTGCTCTTCTTGTCGCTACGTCTCCAATCGTCCTCTAATTTTCGATCGCCCCATTTTTGTCGGAAGCTGTTTGCTCCAAAACTGAGTGCTGTTGTATTGTAGAAATACCAACCAGAACCTGTGGTTGGCAGCGAACCAGATTGGTTCTGCGCATTCTGTTGCGCCAACTGCTGCGGAGTTGGCTTATTGGCCTCTTCAAACTTTCGTTGTTCCTCCGCAAGCCTTACATCCTCTACCATGTCTGCTATGAATCCATCAAGCTCACTTTCAGACATATTACCCAATCTCAGCAAACTGTCCTGCTCGGCAATGATGCGGATGTTCTTCACCAGTTCGGCCAAACTCTGCTGCCGTGCTTGCACCCTCGCATACTGCTTATGTATTTCGGGTAAAATGGCCAGCGAACTATCGTAATACGCTGATGCCAGTTCGTACTCAGGAATATCGAAATGAATGTCTGCAATAGTGTAGTAAGAAACTGCCTTTTGCGTCATGTTCTTAGTAGATGAAGCAACCGACACTTTGAAATAGCCCAACGCCAATTCCTTCTCGTCTTCTTTCATGGCGATGTCTCCCAATGCAAAGAATATCCTGTCGAAATAATCTACGTTCTTTTCATCCTTCGACATTTTCTTCAACTCGCGTTTTATCGCGTCCAACGTGCCCGATTCGGCACTTGCCATCAACGCACGATTGATGCGCGCGTTGAATTCCATCACATAAGGAGTGTTCTTTTTGAGAACTTGGGTGTAGAAGTATGCAGCGCTATCCCTATTGTTGATCTGTTCATACAGCTGCGCCAAAATGTAGGTATAACGCGTTTTCTCCTTGCGCTTTTTGGTAATGTTGATGGCTGTACGCAATTGGTCTTTAGCCTTTTCGTAATCGCCCTTCTTAATGAAGTAATCGGCCTTTACCGCAGCCAATTCGGCCCGCTTCTTTTTCGGGAATTTCTTTTCCTCTTCAAGCGTAGTGATGATCTTCTCACCATCCTTAAATCGGGCCAACTCGGTGTTTGTGCGTATCAACCAGAGATAACCGTCAAAACGAATGTCGTTCATCTTGTACTGCTTAACCACATATGTGAACATTTCCAAGGCCTGCGGATAATCGCGCTTGTAGAAATGTGCTTTTCCAATAAGCATGTACGCATCGTCAATGGTGCTTACGTACTCTTTGCCTTTAAAAAGCATGGAATGCTTGGCAATGGCAAGCGAGGCCTTTTCTATTCCACGGTCCATTTGACCATAAACAGACTTAGCAGATTCGGAAGTTCCAACGGGAAATACATCCAAAATCTCTTCATAATTGTCTGAATGGCCTTTTTCCAAGGTGGCAACACCTTCTTTCAACGCCTCTTTCCCATTCCAATACACGTTGTATTTGGCCGTGACGTTATGATAACCTCTGCTTAGGAAATTCTTCTTCTTGGTCGAACAACCGCTTACCAGCACAAGGCCGATAGCAACGAAGAAAAGAGGTATATAGTGGTTGATCCGATTCAAAACAGTATGCGCTCAGCTCGTAACTGACGGAGCGCAAAAATATTTCATTTTAGCGAAAATGTCTGTTACAACGGGCAACAGAGAAACGAGCGGCAAAGGTAACATCCTTTTATTCCGATATTTGGAAAATTCATGGAGACAAACAAAGACAAGAAGGACAATCTGCGTAAGCGGCTGCGGGTAAAATACCGGCTGGTCATTATGAACGAGGAAACCTTTAAGGAACGCGCAAGTCTTTTGCTCACTCCCATGAACGTGATTGTTCTTGGAGGTTCGTTGGCCATCTTCCTTGTGGTACTTGTCACGTACATCATTGCCTTTACTCCGCTTCGCGAATACATTCCCGGATACTCTGACACCAATCTGAGGCTTCAGGTGTATGAGAATACCTTGCGGACCGATTCGCTGGAACGTGAGCTTGCCATGAAAGACATGTACCTGCAAAACATCAACATGATCATTGCTGGCGAAACTCCCGATCAGGAAACACGCGAACCGGATACCACTGCAGACTATGAAGGAATTGAATTCTCTAACTCGAAACAAGATTCGTTGCTGCGTGAGATGGTAGAACAGGAAGAACGGTACAACATTCAGAATCTGCAATTGGGCGTTCAGCCATCGGCCGAGAGTAACATCCGAAATCTGTTCTTCTTTGCCCCGATAAAAGGAGATGTAACTGCCACTTTCGATTCGAAAGACAAGCATTATGCAGTGGATGTGGTAGCCAAAGAGAACGAACCGATAAAAGCTACGCTCGATGGAACGGTGATTCTTTCCACTTGGACCTACGATGCTGGGCACGTAATCGGAATTCAGCATTCCAGCAATCTCACTTCGTTTTACAAGCATTGCTCTGTACTGCTGAAAAAGACCGGAGAATCAGTAAAAGCAGGCGAGGTAATTGCCGTGGTAGGCAACTCAGGTGAATTGACCACAGGTCCTCACCTCCACTTCGAACTTTGGTTCAACGGCCGACCGGTGAATCCGCAGGATTACATTGTGTTCTAGTTTCGAGTTGCAAGCGACTAGTTGCTCGTTTTGATGACCTTTTTCGTGATTCGAGATTTATCTGATTCTAATACAATCATTAGAATTCCGTTAGAAAGATGGTTCAAATCGAATGTTTGATTGTCTAATGTGATTCGTCCTTTTAGCAGTTCTTTGCCAAGAATGTCGTAAACATGAAAGGTGTTATCCCGTGCGTTCTGTAGAAGTAGAAGACTCGATACAAATGACATTTCCACGTTTGATTGTTTCATTTCCGAGGGCGCAGACAATACCAAACTACAAGGCTGAACTCCATTGCTGATTAGCTCATCATCCGTGTAGCAAACCAGCGGAATAGGAAGGTACTCTAACACAAACACCTCGCAATTTGCTGGTTGATGCGCTGGCAGTCCAATTGGGAAACCCAATTTTTCATAGTACGTTCCTGAAACTCCATTGGTGTATTGCTGAGGAATTTCTGATGTCCAACCAAAGTCATTCCAATGGTCTTGAATAAGCATTCGATAATCATACCGCTTGACCTGCATTCCCAAAAACATTGATAGGTACACTGAATCAATGACCATCGTATCAAGGTCATTGCAACCGGCCCATCCATCAACAAAAACTATTGCAGTATCTCCTTGCAAAGCATTGAAATCAAACATCAATCGCCAAGAGCCATCAACCAGCCTAAACAATGAATCATTCCTTTGGTTGATGTAGTCAAATTTTTGATTGAAGCTGATAGGAAGATTTGAGATTCGTGACCATTCTTCTATCTTCAGAACCTTTGCTTCTGGTGCTTCGCTAAATACGGTATCTCCAACATATGTAACTAGCCGTTCAATCGCTGGGTTGACTGCTTGAATTCCTTCAGAGTAATAAACCCAAGTTGCTCCTGGCACACAGAAATCGGTCTGAGCGAAAGAAACATAACATGTAAAGGTCAGCGTGAGAAGAAGCAATAGTCGTTTCATAACACTAAAGCTACGAAATTGCAAAACAAAAAAGGCCGCAGTGATGCGGCCTTTTTCATTTATCCTTTATGTTTGATCACACGATCACTCTTCGCTCATCACAGCGGCAGAGAAGAATTCGCGGTTCATACGAGCGATATTCTCCAAGGAGATTCCTTTCGGGCATTCTACTTCGCAAGCACCTGTGTTGCTGCAATTTCCGAAGCCTTCTTCGTCCATTTGCTTCACCATGCTCAACACGCGCTGTTCAGCTTCTACCTGTCCTTGTGGCAAAAGGGCTAATTGGCTCACTTTGGCCGATACAAACAGCATTGCTGATGAGTTCTTACAAGTAGCAACACACGCACCACAGCCGATGCAAGTAGCAGCAGCAAACGCCTTATCTGCATCCGCCTTTGGAACTGGAATGTTGTTCGCATCCTGCGCTGCGCCTGTGTTCACGCTGATGTAACCACCAGCCTGGATAATGCGGTCGAATGAACTACGGTCAACCACAAGGTCTTTGATAACTGGAAACGCTTCTGCTCTCCAAGGTTCGATGTAGATGGTTTCACCATCCTTGAACGAACGCATGTGCAATTGACAGGTCGTTACCAATCGTTGCGGACCGTGTGCCTCTCCGTTGATATAAAGTGAACACATACCGCAAATGCCTTCACGACAATCGTGGTCGAATGCTACGGGCTCTTCGCCTTTGTTCACGAGCTCCTCGTTCAACACGTCCAACATTTCAAGAAAAGACATGTCCGGAGAAATATCCTTTACGGGATAGTCAACGATTTTACCAGCGTCCTTCGGTCCTTTTTGCCTCCAGATCTTCAGTGTCAGATTCATTCCTTTTTCTGCCATGCTTTCTAGTCTTTACTTGTATGAACGCTGAACAACTTTGATGTTCTCATAGATCAGTTCTTCTTTGTGTAAGTTGGATGTGCTTGGGTCGCCAGTAAATTCCCAAGCTGAAACGAACGAGAAGTTCTCATCATCTCGCTTGGCTTCGCCTTCTTCCGTTTGGTGCTCCTCGCGGAAGTGACCTCCGCAGGATTCTTCGCGGGTCAAAGCATCGAGACACATCAATTCGCCCAATTCCAAGAAATCGGCCACACGACCTGCTTTGTCCAACTCAGGGTTGAAATCGCTGTCTGAACCAGGTACGCGAACTTCCTTCCAGAATTCCTCACGGATGGCGCGGATCTCAGCGATAGCTTCTTTCAAGCCTTCCGCATTACGGGCCATGCCGCATTTGTTCCACATCACCAATCCCAATCTACGGTGGAAACTATCAACCGTTTTTGTGCCTTTATTATTGATGAAGAACGAAATTCTGTCTTTCACTTCCTTCTCAGCCGCATCAAACTCTGGCGTGTTGGTAGGGATTTTTCCTGTTCGGATATCATCTGCCAAATACTCACCAATGGTGTAAGGAATGACGAAGTAACCATCAGCCAAACCTTGCATCAGGGCCGAAGCTCCCAATCGGTTGGCCCCGTGATCGGAGAAGTTGGCCTCGCCCAAAGCGTACAGACCTGGAACGGTGGTCATCAACTCATAATCAACCCACAATCCGCCCATGGTATAATGCACCGCAGGATAGATCTTCATAGGCATTTCGTACGGGTTCTCGCCCGAAATCTGCTGGTACATGTCGAAGAGGTTGCCGTACTTCTCCTTCACCACTTCCTTGCCCATGGCAATGATGGTGGCCTTGTCCACGTTGGTCATGTTGCGCTTGTTGGCCTCTATATGACCATAACGTTCAAAGGATGCAGCGAAGTCGAGATAAACCGCCTCGCCCGTGGCATTGACACCGAATCCGGCATCGCAACGCTCTTTGGCGGCTCGGCTGGCCACATCTCGCGGAACCAGATTGCCGAATGCAGGATAGCGTCTTTCCAAGTAATAGTCGCGATCGGCTTCTGCCAGATCAACACCTTTCTTCTTGCCTTGCTGAATGGCAACGGCATCTTCCTTTTTCTTTGGAACCCAGATACGACCATCGTTCCGCAGCGACTCCGACATCAAGGTCAATTTACTTTGGTGTGTTCCTGAAACAGGAATACAGGTCGGGTGGATCTGTGTGTAGCAAGGATTTCCGAAATAAGCGCCACGTTTGTGTGCTTTCCAAGCAGCACTCACGTTGCTTCCCATGGCATTTGTGCTAAGGAAGAACACGTTTCCGTAACCTCCAGAGCAAAGCAACACGGCATGTCCGCTGTGTCGCTCAATTTCTCCTGTAACCAAGTTACGGGCGATAATGCCTCGGGCCTTTCCGTCCACTTTCACCACATCCAACATCTCGTGTCTGTTGTACATGGTGATGGTGCCTTTGGCGATCTCTTTCGAAAGTGAAGAATATGCGCCAAGCAACAATTGCTGTCCGGTCTGTCCTGCTGCGTAAAATGTTCTTTGAACCTGAACACCACCGAAGGAACGGTTGTCCAACAGACCTCCGTATTCTCTTGCGAATGGAACGCCTTGTGCCACACATTGGTCAATGATGTTGGCGCTTACTTCTGCCAAGCGATGCACGTTTGCTTCACGAGCACGGTAATCGCCTCCTTTGATGGTGTCGTAGAACAAGCGATACGTACTATCGCCATCGTTCTTGTAGTTCTTAGCTGCGTTGATACCTCCTTGCGCGGCAATGGAGTGCGCTCTTCGCGGACTATCCTGAAAACAGAACACTTTTACGCTGTAACCCATTTCGGCAAGCGATGAAGCGGCAGATGCCCCAGCCAATCCCGAACCAATGACAAGAACATCGATTGAACGTTTGTTGGCAGGATTCACCAAGCGAACATGATCCTTATAATCCGTCCACTTACGGTCAACGGCTCCTTTTGGTATTTTGGAATTCAATGACATGGCTCCTATTTTATGATTGCGTCATGAAGTGATAAACCGCAACGATGATGAATCCGAGCGGCACCACGATGGCGTAAATGTTTGAAAGCTTTTTGATGACTGGTGTGTATTTCTTGTGGTTGAAACCGACCGACTGGAAAGCCGATTGGAAACCGTGCATCAGGTGCAAGGCCAAGAAAACGAATGACAGTACGTACAAACCAGTTCTAATCGGGTCGTGGAACTTGTGATGAAGTTCTTCCCAGTAACGCATTCCGCCTTCGGCATTCAATCCTGACATATCGCCTTGAACGTATTTCACGTTCAATTCGGGAATCCAGAAATCGTAGAAATGCAATCCGAGGAAAAGCATGATCATGATTCCTGTGATGATCATGTTGCGGCTCATCCAAGATGAATTGGCTTCAGCCTTATTCATAGCATATTTGATCGGGCGAGCAGAACGGTTCTGCAATTCCAATCGCATTCCCATCATCAAGTGAAAAATCACTCCGAAGGCGAGAACCGGCTGCAAGGCGATCTGCACAATTGGATTTGTTCCCATGAAATGAGAAGCAGAATTAAAACCATCTGGGCTGATCACCGAAATGAAGTTGATGGTAAGATGCTGAAGAAGGAAGAAAAGCAAAAAGAACCCCGAAAGGGCCATCGCAATCTTCTTAGCTATTGAACTTGACATTGAAAGTCGATTTTGTAGATAAAACCTAAGCCTGTGGGCTTTTGCGCAAATGTAATACCTGAACTTTTAAAGGGTCGTTTGCAAATTTATTTAGAACGATTCTTAATAGTATTTACAAAACGAAGCCTGTAAACAAACCGATAGATGGCTCGAAAAGTTCTTAAGATCACTCTCGAATCAAGTCGAAAGCTCCCACAATCAGAAATTTATCTGTGGGTTGAAATTCATCCGAGTTCAAAATGGCCGTGAAACCATCTTGCACTTGACCGACATTTACCTTTTTCTTGATGAACTCAGTTAACCCATTCTGCTCCGAACTCACCTGAAGCACATAAAAGATGTTATCAATTTCGGCAATAGCCGCTGAGGGTAAGGATAAGAGCGAGTCTGAACCTACAACTATCTGGGCTTCTAAATAGGAGCCAATTACCAGATCGGAAGTTGGAGCTGCACCCACGTGTCCGTGAACGATAACCGTACGCGAAACCGGATCGATGATCTTATTCACAAGATGAACCACGGCTTCGTGCTCTGTATCTGCATTCTGGCCCTTATAACGGATTTTCTGATCGGCTTTGATCTTCGATGCATCCTGCTCAAACACCCGTAATTCCAAGTGCATATGTTCCGTATTTGTGATGCGAAGCGCCACTTCCGAAGGAGAAAGAAATGTGCCTGGACTCGCATTGATTTCGGTGACATAGCCGCTCAACGGAGAGAGAATATCGATGGTGGATTTGAGCTTGTCGGCCGTCAACGAGTTCACGTCCACGTTCATCATTTCAAGCTTCTTCCGCAGCGAGGCGTTCTTGGCCTTCATTGTCAGGTAATCGGATTCGGCTTTCGAGAATTTTTTCTGTGAAGAAACATTGGCATCGGTCAGATCGCGCTGACGGTCGAGATCTTCTTTCAGGTATTTAAGTTCGCCTTCGGTTTCGAGGTAATCTTTCTGAACCTCCACGAAAGCAGGGTTTTCGAGTGTGAAAAGCACCTGCCCTTTCTCGACCTTCGAACCATTCAAGAGATCGATATGCTTTACGTATCCGCCAAAGTAAGCGCTCACGGCCGCTTGATATTTGTGCGGCACATCAACTACTCCGTTTGCGTTGACAGTGGTTCTAAATCCGTGTTTGGTAAGGCTTCCTAATTCGTAGCCCGAAGATTTGAACTGTTCGCTGGTCACTTCAACCAGCTCATCAGAACCTGCCGTTTCTGGCGCTTCTGAAGGTTGCTCTGAATTGGACGAACACGAAAGTGTTAGCAACATTCCGAACAGAACGAGTGCATTCCACATGTATTTTGAGTGATAGGATTTCATATCAATTGTTTAAATAGTTGATGTCTAAAACGATGAGATTGTATTGTAGCAGGTCGGTCAAATGGTTCGTTTCTATCGTCACGGCATGTTCCAATAGTTGCACGAATTGCAGGAAATCGATCTCGCCATTTCGGTAAGCGAGGTTGCTTGATTTCAGCATTCCATCCGAAAGACCCTTTCCAGATTCTTGGTAGTTGACCAGTGCTTTCTGTTGCCGCTCCAGATCGGAAAGCAGCATTTGATATTCGGCCATCAAGCGCTGTTGTTGGTTTTCTGCTTGTAAATCGATGGCCATTCGTTCGGTTTTTGCCGCTTTTATCCGTGCATTTTGTGCCCCGAACCACAGCGGAACAGAAAGCCCAGCCTGAACGCCCGAATAGATCTGGGCATTGGCTGCATTGTTCGTTCCTTGAAAAACCTGAAACTGAATGTCGGGAAGCAATTGCTGGCGTTCCAATTTCAATTGGCGGTCAGAAATCGCCTGCATTTCCTGATAATACCGAAGCGCAGGATGCTGCACAGTATCCAACACCATCGGTTTGAGTTTTTCGAGCGATTGTGCCGAAATGGTCTGCTCAGAATCGCTCTGAATCCAACGATTCAGGTTCAACTGCGCCCGATGGATCAATTCATCCTGCTGATCCAAAAGCAGGGAAACCTCGCGGTATTTTGCCTGTGCGGTCAGTTGCTCCAATTGATCGGTTTCGCCCAAGTCGAATTTCATTTTTGCGCCTGCGGCAAATTGTGCGTACAAACTGTCCAGGTACACATATTCGCTTCGCAGTTCGTGTAAAAAGACCAAGTCCAAATAAGCTTTGCTGACCTCTTTTTTCACCACCTGCTCATCCAAGCGATATTGTTGCTCAGAAAGCGCAACAAAACCCTGTTGCAACTTTTTCTGTGCATGATAAACCGTTGGGAACTTGAGCGTTTGACCCAAACCCCACACATTCAGCGCGGCATTATTGGGCGCAATATTGTTCTGATCAAAACCATAGAACAGATGCGTCTTGTCAATGTCGATGGCCGCACCAACCAACTGTCGGTTCTTCTCAACCTCCTGTTTAGATGCTTTCAGCTGATTGTTGTTCTGTAAGGCCAGTTCGATGGCACTTTCCATCGTTAGTGGTTCTGGCTGCGCGATGCTTGACATCGGTAAAAGACCCATCAGTACAACGATGCTCAACGCAGTCTTAGAAAGTTTTTTCTTTTTCTTCTTCTCATCCGAAGCTTCGAAAATTGAATAGAGCACAGGTAGCACAAGCAAAGTCAGAAGCGTTGCTGTGATCAATCCACCGACCACAACAGTCGCCAACGGACGTTGGATTTCAGCGCCTGCTGAAGTGGAAATTGCCATTGGCAAAAAGCCAAGCGCTGCAGCTGAAGCCGTGAGCAAAACTGGTCGCAAGCGTTGCTGCGTTCCAAGAATGATGCGCTCGTTCAGGTCTTTAATGCCATGTTCTTTCAACTCCTTGAAATGCTCAATGAGCACGATTCCGTTCAGTACCGCAATACCGAACAGTGCGATGAAGCCGACACCTGCTGAAATACTGAACGGCATGCCTCGCATGTAGAGGAAAAGCACGCCACCAACAGCAGAAAGTGGAATGGCGCTGTAGATCATCAAGGCTTCCTTCACCGATCCAAAAGCAAAGTGAAGAAGAATGAAAATGAGCAACAGTGCTACTGGAACGGCATACATCAAACGTTCTTTTGCGGTGCGCAGATTTTCGAATTGCCCGCCATATTCTACCGTATATCCAACAGGCAGTTTGATCTGCTCACCTATGATCTTTTGCACATCGGTCACCACCGATTCAAGGTCGCGACCACGCACATTCACACCTACCACAATTCTACGTTTGGTGTTATCGCGCGATATTTTGGCAGGTCCTTTCGTGTAGTTGACCTCCGCAAATTCGGTAAGTGGCAAGCTGCTTCCGTTCGGAAGTTGTACCGAAGCGGTCCGTAGGTTTTCTATGTCCTTTCGATGCGCCTCATCGTAGCGAACCACCAGGTCGAACTGCTTCTCTCCTTCGAAAACCGTTCCCGTAGGCAACCCAGCAAAACCAACCTGTATCAACTGGTTCAATTCGCCAATACTCAGACCGTATTTGGCAATGTTCTGCCGATTGTAAACAACCGTCATCTGGGGCAATCCAGCCACTTTTTCCACCGTGATATCGGCCGCGCCTTCTACATTCTTGATTGCCTTTTCAATCTCCAAGGCTTTGCGATAAAGCACGTCCAGATCTTCGCCAAAAACCTTGATGGCCAAGTCAGAACGAACACCTGTGATCAGCTCGTTGAAACGCATTTCAATAGGCTGGGTGAATTCGTAATCGACCCCTGGAATGACTGAAAGAGCCACCTTGAAACTATCGGCCAATTCATCTTTTGTTTCAGCCGTGGTCCATTCGCCAATTGGTATGAGCTTGATCATGACATCGCTTTCTTCCATCGACATTGGGTCTGTTGGAACCTCGGCAGCACCAATTCTGCTGACCACTTGGTCCACTTCTGGAAAACGTTTCAGAATCTGCTCAATCCGTGTGGTGATTTCAATTGTTCTGCTCAGTGATGTTCCCGTTTTGAGCACAGGTTGAATCACAAAATCACCTTCATCCAAGGTTGGAACAAATTCACCCCCCATCTGCGTAAACAGTAATCCGACCACAACCAATAGTGCTACTGCTGAACTGAGGACAACGGTTTTTTTGCGAAGCGCCCAAGTGATAGCAGGCAGGTAACTTCTCTCCAAAAATTTCATCAATCGAGATGAGATGGTCTTCTTATCAGGATCGGTTGGTTTGAGGAAAAGCGCTGCGATGACCGGAACGTAAGTGAAGCATAGGATCATGGCGCCCATAATCGCGAAGCAGAATACAAGCGCCATTGGTTTGAACATCTTTCCTTCTACACCTGTCAGCGAAAGAATGGGGATGAAAACGATGAGGATGATAAGCTGCCCGAAAACGGCAGACCGCATCATCTTGGAAGCGCCATTGTGAGTAATGTGGTCGATGAAACGACTGCGTTCCACACCTTTCAACGTGGAAAGCTGTGTTCGCTGTGCGGTAATACGGAACGCAATGTATTCAACAATGATGACCGCACCATCGATGATGATTCCGAAGTCAATGGCACCTAAACTCATTAGGTTCGCATCCACCCCAAAAATGTACATCAGCGTAAGCGCAAAAAGCAGCGTGAGCGGAATGACTGATGCCACAACCAACCCAGAACGAAGATTGCCGAGCAGCAGAACGACCACGAAAATGACGATCAGACAACCCAAAATGAGGTTTTCCGCTATGGTGAAAGTGGTTTTATCAATGAGTTCGCTTCGTTCGAGCACCGCATTGATGACCACGCCTTCGGGAAGCGAACTTTCCATCTGTTCAACACGTGCTTTCACCGCATCGATGACCTTTTTGGAATCAGCATCTTTCAGCATCATCACTTGTCCGAGCACCTTTTCGCCTTCGCCATTGCCTGTGATGGCGCCAAAACGATTGGCATGACCGAAACCGACCTTTGCCACGTCTTTTATTCTGATCGGCAGTCCTTCGCGGTTGGTTACCACGATCTGTTCGATGTCTTCAAGGCTTTTAACCTGCCCTTCGCCACGAATGAAGTAGCTTTCGTTGCCCTTTTCGATGTAACCGCCACCAGCCACGGAATTATTGTCGGAAACCGCTTGATAGATCTCGGCCAACGAGACGTTCACACTTCGGATCCGTGCAGGGTCGATGGCCACTTCGTATTGCTTCAGAAATCCGCCCCAGGTGTTCACTTCTACCACCCCTGGAATTCCTGAAAGTTGACGTTTCACGACCCAATCTTGAATGGTTCGAAGGTCGGTTGTGATATAACGGTCTTCGTAACCCGGTTTTACATCAATAACATATTGATAGATCTCGCCCAAACCAGTGGTGACCGGCCCCATAAACGGTTTTCCGAATCCAGCTGGAATGCGTTCCTCCGCACTTTTAATTTTCTCAGCAATGAGTTGGCGAGGCAGGTAGGTTCCTATCTCGTCCGTAAAAACGACAGTTACCACGGACAGTCCGAACTTGGAAACCGAACGGATTTCCTTCACTCCAGGCAGGTTGGCCATTTCCAACTCTACGGGATAAGTGAGGTATTTCTCTACATCCTGCGTGGCCAAATTGCGTGAAGTGGTGATGACCTGAACCTGATTGTTGGTAATGTCGGGAACAGCACCAATCGGAAGATTGAGCAGCGAATAAACGCCAGCACCGATGATGGCCGCTGTGAAAAGCAGTACTACGAGTTTGTTGCGAAGGCTATATGATATGATCCAGTCGAGCATGAGTGGTGCGGTATTTAATGACACACCAAAGCTGCATGCAGGTAGCTAAAGCCTTTCTCAGGCTTGTCTTAAGATTCGCTTAAGATCAATCCGCTGATAGTCGGTTGGTGGAAACACCGTGGCACGAGTTACAGCTGGCACTGCTCAGCGAGGCAGACATGTAATGAGGCGTTCCGCTCGGGCCAGTGACTGAAGCATAAAGTCCAGAGTAAGCGACATCTTCTGTAGTATAGAAATTGCCTCTGGCATCACCCTTTAGGGTAAATCGTAATTCTCCCGCTCCTTGTGGTTGAGTATACAGATTGACCGTCACGTTGGCCAATGAATTGGTAGACTGTCCGTTATACACGCTTCCGCACATGTTAAAACAACCCTCTCCTTCGCCTCCGCTTTTGTGGCAGGTTACGCAGTTTGCGCCATTATTGTGGCTATCGTTAGAACCGCTGTGGCTGATCTTGGTTTCTCCGCAACCACCTTCTGATTCACAGCTTTGAAGCGTTAGCATACCGAGGCCAGCAGCAATAAGTGCGGCAACAAATGAAAAGCGGAGTTTCATGATTTCTGAATATTGGGCCAAATTAGAACGGTCAACCTTAGGTGTTTCTTAATGTTTGCTTAGAAATTCATTAAAACCGAAGTGTGAATACAGATCCTTTACCGTATTCGCTCTGAACATCAATAGTGGCTCCGATGGAAAGGGCGGTTTTCTGTGCAATCGCCAATCCTAGGCCAATTCCTTTGATGGATTTATGATTCAGAGCATCTGAACGGAAGAACGGATTGAAAATGTTCGGAATGTCTTCTGGCTTAATTCCCACACCTCTATCTGTGACTTTGCAAACTGGGTGTGTGTCTTGCAACGCAAGCTCTATTACTACCCGCTTTCCTGGTGCACCGTATTTGATGGCATTCCCTATCAGGTTATTCAAGATCAATTCGGTCGGTTGCTTCGGAACCAGTTTCAACTGACTCAGATTATCAAATAGCGTGAGCTCTACTCCCTGCGCTTTGGCCTCTCTTGTTTTAATTTCAATGATGCTTTCTACGATGTTTGAAAGCGGAATATTTTGATCTGTTCGAATACTCGTCTCGCCATCTGCTCTGGCCAACAAAAGCAACTGCTCCATTATTTCTGTTAGACGATCAATTTCCGCCAAACTTTCCTTCACTTTCTTCTCGTATTCTTCTTGCGTACGTGGCTTTCTAATGAGGACTTCCAAGGTTCCGCGAAGCACAGAAAGCGGTGTGCGCAGTTCGTGCGATGCGTCTGAAGTGAACTGACGTTCGCGCTCCACGGCATCCTCAATCCGTTGAAGCAACTGATTGATGGAGGTGGAAAGTCCGTAAAGCTCATCGCGGTTCGGAGGTGTGGGAACACGTTCGTTCAAATTATGTCTTGTAATGCGGTCGGCCGTATCGCGCATGGCTTTTACGGGAATAATGCTCCTTCCTGCCAAGTAGCGCGAAATGAAGAAAAGCCCGAAAAGAATGATCGGATATGAAATAAGAAGTACGTTACTCAAGGTGCTTATTACCATGAGTGAAGGTTGAAGGGACATGGCTGCCACGATGTGACCTTTCAGTTGACCTTGATACATAACCGGCAGTTGCAGCTGTCTTACATGTCGTTGCATCAAATAAGACGTAAAATGCTTGCCGTCCTCTTGTTCAACTGCGTAGGTCAATTGTTCGGTTTTGAGATTTGGAGAGCGGTCCATTACCACACCATTCACATCTTGCAACTGAATAAATACAGGATTTACCTCGATTTCGTAATGTTCTCGTTCTTCCCATTCTTCTACATCTGCAAATCGAACGTTGCCATTGATCACCCTTACTTCTGTAATGTGCTTATTCGCCTCGTAAGTAAGATCACCGTCCACATTGCGCATCACAGCAGAATAAACAATGCTGAAAACGGTAGTAAACACAACGGCAATGACCAAGGCCGTTGCTGTCATGTAATGAAGTGCTATTCGGTTTTTGAAGCTGAATTTCATGGCTCCTTTGCAATATATCCCACTCCGCGCACGGTTTGAATGTAGTTTTCGTGCTCACCTAATTTCAACTTCTTCCGAAGAGCGTTTATGTACACATCAATCACTCCCGTGTTGTACTCAAAGTGGATGTCCCAAACGCTTTCGAGGATGCGCGTTCTACGGCAAACCTTTCCTTTGTTTCTGAGCAAGAACTCTAAAAGCGAAAATTCCTTTTGGGTGAGGTAAATTTCATCGTCATTCTTAAATACCTGATGGCTTGCCTTGTCTAACACGATAGGGCCTAAGTGGAATCGCTCATGTTCGCCTGCACGGCTGCGCAACTGCACTTTGATCCGTTCAAGCAATTCGGCAAAATGAAATGGCTTTTTGATGTAATCGTTAGCTCCGGCCTGAAGCCCGAAAACCGTTTCGTCAGTTGTATCCTTTGCTGTTAGGAAAATGATGGGAGTGTCTGTGAATTCTTTCCGGAATTGCCTGCAAACCTCAATGCCACTTATGCCGGGAATCATCCAATCAAGTAACATGAGATCATATTCGCCAGACAGCGCCTTAAAAAGTCCTTCACGACCTTCGCTTGCCACATCTACCACGTAGGATTCCTCTTCCAATCCTTGTTTGAGGAAGTTGGCAATCCCTGGTTCGTCCTCTATGATCAGAATTCGCATGGTACAAATGTTCGGTTTAAGCCCTCAAATTTCATTAAAGACTTCTTAAGAATTCCTTAAAACGAAGCAATGACCGATTTTTAACCATAGCGTCAATCATTACATTTGGCATCATGAGATACGATAGGATAGATACCGAACTCTTTGTCCACAACCGAAAACGATTCATTGATGGGATTGTTCCGCAGAGTGTGGCGGTGTTCAACAGCAACGACATTATGCCTACCAATGCGGATGGCACCATGAAATTCAAGCAGAACAGCGACCTGTTCTACCTTACTGGCGTTGATCAAGAAGAATCCATTCTTGTTTTGGCTCCCAACGCGTTGGATGAAAATCATCGCGAGGTTCTTTTCCTAAAGGAGACCAATGAGACGATTGCCATTTGGGAAGGAGCAAAATTGACCGTAGAACAAGCACAGCAGGTTTCGGGAATTCAAACTGTTTATTGGTTGAAGGATTTCAACCGTGTGTTCAATTCATTGGTAAACGAAGCTTCTCACATCTACCTGAATTCGAACGAACACGGCCGAGCCACTATTGAGGTAGAAACCCGCGATGCGCGATTCGGAAAATGGTGCAGAGACAAGTATCCGTTGCACAAATACCGCAGATGTGCGCCAGTAATGGGTCGCTTGCGTGCTGTAAAATCAAAGTTTGAGACCTTGCTTTTGCAAGAAGCATGCAACATAACCGAAAAAGGATTCAGACGGTTGCTGGATAAGGTAAAACCGGGTGTTTGGGAATACGAGTTGGAAGCTGAACTGGCGCATGAATTCATTCGCAATCGCGCACAGGGTTTTGCTTACGAACCCATCATTGCATCTGGTAGAAACTCCTGTGTACTGCACTACATTCAGAACAACCAGCAATGCAAAAAAGGTGATATTCTCTTGTTAGACATTGGCGCGGAATACGCAAACTATGATGCTGATCTATCACGGACAATTCCAGTTAGCGGCAAATATTCGAAGCGTCAAAAAGATGTTTACAACGCGGTTTTACGCGTTCAGAAAGCGGCCATTGAAATGTTGCGCCCTGGAACCGTTCTGAAAGATTATCACCGCGAGGTTGGTCTCATCATGCAAGATGAATTGTTGGGCTTGAAACTGATTGACAAAGCCGACATCAAAAACCAAGACCCAAAATGGCCTGCCTACAAGAAATACTTCATGCACGGAACGAGCCATTTTCTAGGTTTAGACACGCATGACGTAGGCAATTGGGACATTCCTATGGAAGAAGGAAACGTGTTCACGTGCGAACCAGGCATTTACATTTTAGAGGAAGGAATCGGAGTGCGGATTGAGGATGATATTCTTATCACCAAAAACGGCAATTCCAACCTGATGAAGAATATTCCGAAGGAAGTGGAGGAAATTGAGGAATTGATGAATTCATAACCTCTCGCAATGGCACGAATCCGCGAAGACTCAAAAAAATAAGTTGAATGAAATCCTCCGTCTCGTTCCTCGACACCTCCTTTAAAAGGAGGAATGAGCCCCGTCCCCCTTTCAAAGGGGGTGCCAAAGGCGGGGGATTGTTTAACCAAAAGAATGACTAGAAAACTATTGATGATTCCGGGGCCGATTGAATTCGACCCAAGCGTGATGGAAAAAATGGGCCAACCGACCTTGAGTCATGTGGCACCTGCGTTTATCGAATCTTTCGGTCGTGCCATTGAAATGATGCGCGAGGTTTGGTTGGCTCCAAGTGGTCAACCTTTCATTGTGGCAGGTTCTGGAACGCTTGCCATGGATATGGCTGGTGCGAACCTTATTGAGCCCCACGATAATGTGCTTGTGGTTTCCACAGGTTATTTCGGAGAGCGTTATGCTGAATTGCTGAAACGCTATGGCGCTAACGTCACTTTGCTTCAATCTGAGGTTGGTGAAGTTGTTCCTTACGAAATGGTGGAAGCTGAACTTTCCACAGGCAAATTCAAGCTGATGACATTCACACATGTTGATACTTCGACAGGCGTTTTGGTCGATGCAAAACGAATGGGAGCATTGGCACAGAAATACAACGTGATCAGCATTTTAGATGGCGTTTGTTCGGTTGCTGGAGAAGAAATTCGACAGGAAGAATGGGGAATTGATGTGGTTGTAACGGCATCTCAAAAAGCAGTCGGAGTTCCTCCGGGATTGGCACTTGTAGTTGCCTCTGAAAAAGCCATGAGTGTTTGGAAAAACCGCAAATCTCCCGTTGGAAACTATTTCTGCGATTGGAGTCTGTGGTTGCCAATAATGGAAGCTTATGAAGGAAGAAAGCCTTCTTATTTCGCTACACCTCCCGTCAATCTGATCCAAGCGCTGGAGAAAAGTTTGGGCCTCATTCTTGACGAAGGCATGCACGCTCGATTTGCCCGTCACAAGAAATTAGCCATCACATTCCGAGAGGAAATGCGTGCACTTGGACTTTCATTCATCCCAAAATCGGACGATGTAATGGCGCATACACTCTCAGCGCCTTACTTTCCTGAGGGGATGAATGGTGGAGAATTCCTTGGTAAGGTTGGAGAGAACGAAGTGATCATCGCTGGTGGTCTGCTACCATCGCACAAAACCCAATATTTCCGCGTTGGCCACATGGGAATTGTATGTGACGAACATATTGAACGAACTGTTGCAGCCATCACTGCTGCGTTGTAAGTATCCATAGAAATCAGTTAGATGACGCGATTTAAAATTCAATCCTTATGGAATACACCGCTCAAGAAGGATGTTTTCTTCGTTCTAACTCTGATTGCTTGTTTCTTCATTTATCGGTATGAATACCTTCTGAGGTTCGAGCCTTCTGGTCCGCACACTTGGCGACAAGCAGACTGCGTTTCTATGATTGACAATTATTATTCGCATGGCCTACGTTTCTTTTGGCCTGAAATTCATTACCAAATAAGTGATGGTGATCAGAGTGGTTACACGGCAGGCGAATTTCCTGGGCTCTATTATGTAGACGCCTTATTATGGACGGTCTTTGGGAAACACATTGCAATAACCAGGGCACTTAGCATATTAATAATGTTTATCGGGCTGTTTGCCCTATACAAGACCTACCTATTCTCATCGAAAAACTACTTCTGGTCCGTCATTTGTCCATTGCTTCTGTTGTCCACTCCGGCAATGGCGGAGTATGGTGCCAACTTCCTGACTGACGTACCTGGCTTCTCGTTTGCCCTAATGGGCTGGTATTTCTTTGTGCGTTTCAAAGCTGCTGGGCGTGATAGCTTATTGATTAAGGCAAGTGTGTTATTCATGTTTGCTGGTCTTTTAAAAGTCTCTTCGTTAATCCTGTTTGTAGTTATCGTGTTGATCTGGATGCTCGAATTGGTTGGGTTGCGCTTTTCGGATAGCACCAAGCCCATTTTTCAACGCCCCGTCAAACAAGGTTTCTTCCTAAGCTTGGCCGTGCTCGGCATTTTGTCGTGGTACTATTATGCTAGTTATTTCAATTCCGTTCATGTTGGAAAATATACCTTCAACAGTCCGTGGCCGATCTGGAGCCTCACAAAGGAACATATCATTGAAGTGGCGCAAGGATTCTGGGGTTGGACATCCGTGTTTACCATGCCTGTACTCTTCTGGTACGTAGCGCCTTTATTGATTCTAATAGGGGTTATTCTCATATACCGTTTGTCAGTGTTTTACAGATTGGTCTATATCATGACACTGATTGGAGTAATCGGGTATTTCGCTTTGTGGTTTCAAGCCATTGATCAGCATGACTACTATTTTGTAAATGGCTTTGCTATTCTCGTGGTTTTGCCAATGGTGTTTTTTGATGCCCGTTTGAAGCCCCCACTTTGGCTGACATACACATTTAAAACTCTTGGGCTTTGCGCGCTTTTGTACGGGTTAATATACACTCGACAGAACTTGGAGTTACGTCATTACCCGGAAGAGCAATTCGCATATCCGTTAATGCCTTCGCAGCCTGTAAGTCTTATGAAATGGTATCATTGGGAGCGTACAACTCGCATAAGGGGGTTGCGCAAGATTCAACCATTGCTGGATTCTCTGGGTGTAGATAAGAGCAAAAAAGTGGTGGTCATGCCAGACCCGACCATAAATCATGCTTTGTACTTGGTGGATAGAAAGGGATGGACAAGTTTTGGTGATAGGCCAAAACGTGAAATTGTTGAATCAGGAATTCAGCATGGTGCTGAGTTTCTAATCGTCATCCATCCGGACATTTATCTTGAATCTGGAATGGCTGTATTCAAAAACTACCAAATCGGTAAATTGGATAATGCAGATATTATTGATCTTAAGAAGTTTGTCAGTGAAGGTTCTCCTAGTTGAAGTTTAATTCTAAGACTGTTTGAATAACGGCTACTGCTTGTACTGATCCATCAGCTTTTCCATATCCACATCCTTGTAAAGCTGTTCGCAATCTTCAATCAAACCACCTTTTTTAGAACTTCCACAGCCTCGGAAGAAGTAAATAACGCCAACGTTCAGATCCCAAAATCCATCTTTTTGTTTCGGATTACCTCTTGAACTCACGTCATCCAAATAATCGGTGATGGTCCAGTGATAAACATATTCCCCTTTTAACGCCCATCGGCACTTGAGCTGCCACTTCACGCCCAACCCAGTCGGAATACTCACCGTCCAATTGGAATAAGAAACCCCCTCATTTTGCATCGGACGTAGTGCCGCATTGCCATTCTTCGGCTCAAAATTCAAAGCAGAAACACCAGCTGTTATGTACGGAAGCACTTTCCATTTATCGTTAGGAAGAATATCAAACGTTCCCCTCAGGCCAATCTCATGTACGAAGGATTGGAACTGCAAATTGCGCGTTTGCCTCCAAGCACTTTGCGCAAATTGATCGCTGGCCAGAATTTCGCCAACTGTGTAATTCAACTGCAAACCCCATCTACGCGTAATCTGCCAGTGCAGTCCGGCATCTACCGTCCAACGCATGGTTTTGTAATGTGGCCACGGATGCTCTTGGAGATCTCCAGTATAGGTCATGGTTCCAACACCGACAAAAACGCCCAATTTACCTTGAGCCTGTGCACTGAACGAGCATGCCGAAGCAAGTAAAACAAGAACGATGGAGAAGAATCTGGTCATGAGGATTGTGCTGGTGTGTAAAACGGTCGCGTCTTCGGCTTAGTATGTACTTTTGACGCGTTCACAAAAGTAGCTTGCGCAAATCTGTAAAATATAAAGAGGCCGATGTGGTTTATTCACAGATCGGCAGTGGACAAACCCTTGTGCTGCTGCACGGTTTTTTGGAAGACCGCAGCATGTGGAATGACTATGCAGAAAAGCTTAGCTCAAACTTCAAGGTTATCTCTATCGACTTGTTGGGACAAGGGGAAACAGGCAACGTAGGGTATGTTCATTCTATGGAAGAACATGCGGCTGCTGTCGCCCTTGTTCTATTCACAGAAAACACTGACACATGCACGGTTATTGGACATTCCATGGGCGGATATGTTGCGTTGAGTTTGGCCGAAAAGCATCCTCAACTGCTGGATGGACTGATTCTCTTTCATTCCACGGCCTATCCTGATTCGGAGGAAAAGAAGAAAGATCGGTTGCGCGTAATTGAACTTGCTCAACGGAACAAAAAAATCTACATTCAAGCTGTCATTCCTTCCCTTTTTGCAGAAAAAACAAGAGACGCTCATAAGCAAGAGATCGATCATCTGATAACAGTGGCAACTGCTTTTACGCTTCAGGGAATCATTGCAAACATTCGGGGAATGATGGAACGGGCGGATCGTTCTGATGTGTTGAAGAATGGCTCGTTCAGAAAGTTGATCATACATGGAGAATTGGATTCGGTCATCTCGTTGAGCGATGTGAAACAACTTGCCGAATTGAGCAATTCCATTTCGTTGGAAGTAGTGAGTCAAATCGGTCACATGGGGCATTTGGAAGCGCCCGAAAAGTGTTTAGCGTTGATATCTGATTTCTGCAAAAACTGATGGCAGAAGAACTGAACATATCAGCAAATGTTTCTCGAGCAGAGAAATACGAGCAGTTGCTTCCACAATTGAAAGCACTTATCGAAGGTGAAAGTTCTGTAGTTGCCAACTTGGCAAATGTGGCTGCCGCGCTGCGACAAACATTCGGTTTCTTTTGGGTCGGATTTTATCTGGTTGATGAAAACGAATTGGTGCTCGGGCCATTTCAGGGCGATATCGCTTGCACGCGAATTGGTTTCGGAAAGGGCGTTTGCGGCACATCTTGGAAGGAAAAAAAGACCATCATTGTAGCAGATGTAGACGCGTTTCCTGGGCACATTGCTTGCAGTTCTGCTTCGCGATCAGAAATTGTCGTTCCAATTATTACAAATGAAAAGGTAGTTGCTGTTTTAGATGTTGACAGCGATAAACTGAACGATTTCGATCAGGCAGATCTGGCTGGATTGGAGGATATCGCAACGCTGCTAGCACCATTCTTTCAATGAAAAAAGCGCTAGGATATATTTCAATCATCCTCATGTTCGGTTGCGCGCAGCAAGTGGCACCAACCGGAGGGCCGAAGGATGAAACTCCGCCCAAAATCCTTTCGGAAGTTCCTGCCAATCTTTCCACGGATTTCACTTCGCAACAGATTGTGATTTCGTTTGATGAGTTCATCCAGCTCAAGTCGCCAGCTGAGCAAGTGGTTATTTCCCCTCCAATGCTCAAATCGCCAAGCTATCAGCTCAAGAAAAAGTCGTTGGTGGTAAAATTTGAAGAAGGTCTGAGGCCGAATACCACGTACACCATCAACTTCGGAGAGGCCATTGCAGATAATAACGAAGGAAATGTACTGGCGAATTACACCTACGTTTTCAGCACTGGTGCGCATCTCGATAGCATGCAATTGAAAGGGAAACTGATTGATGCCATCACGGGCGAACCTGAAGAAGATGCGATTGTGATGCTTTATAAAAGCAATATCGATTCGTTGCCGCTCGATACGATTCCAGACTATTTCACGCGTTCTGGGGCTGATGGTTCGTATCTCATCAAGAACATTGCAGATCAGCCTTACAAGATCTTTGCATTGAAGGATGAGAACGCTAACTACCGATTTGATGTGCCAACAGAGAAGATCGGGTTTTTAGATTCATTGGTAGCTCCTTTCACTATTGAACCTGTTGTTGCGCCCGACACAACTGTTGTCGATTCCTTGGCTGTTGAGCCAAATATCTCCGACACTTTAAGCGCAAAGGGGAAAGCCGGTTCGAAACTCATTCCGAGTTATGACATGAAGATGTTTGTGGAAGACGATACGACACAGTTTCTGAAGAAAGCATACTGCGAATATTACGGCAAATTAGTGTTCGTTTATAACCGACCCGTGGACAAGATCAATGTTGAAATTGAAGGTGTTTCGTTTAAAAAACAATGGAACCTGAAGGATTTCAGTACTTACAGAGATACCATTACGGTTTGGACCACAGATTTGGTTCCAGACACAATGAAGCTTGTTATTGACGCAGGAAAACCTGAACGAGACAGTGTGGAAATGGTAATGAAACCACGTGTAGATGAGATTGAGGTTTCTCAAAAATCGCAAGGAAAAGGATCACAGAAAAAGCAACTCGAAAAATTTGCGGTGACCGCAAAGACAGACCCTCCGAAAGGCCGAGCTCCTAAACCCGGTGATGCGCTTTTCCTCATTTGGAATCATCCGATAATCGGTTCGGACCTTTCGAAAGTGAAGCTGTACGAAGATTCAGTGCGGGTTCGATATGAAATCGATGCTCGCGATCCGGCCTTGCGGAAATTCGGCATACTGTTTCCATGGAAAAAAGATAAGCAGTATCGACTGTTGGTGCTTGATAGTGCGTTTAAAGACATCTACAGTCTTTGGAACGATACATTAGAAACCTCTTTTAAGGGCACCGACAAGGAAATGTTCGGAGAACTCAGCCTGAATATTTCGGAAAAGCCCAAAGGACAATTACTGGTGGAGGTGCTTAATTCTGCCAATTCGGTCATTGAAGGCCGTAAAGTCAGCCAAAAGGGTGTTGTTCTCTTCAGCAAGCTCAACCCAGATAAATACAACATTCAAGTTGTAACAGATTTGAACGGAAACGGAAAATGGGACAGTGGTCGGTATTCCGAAAAATCGCAACCAGAACCAATCAAAATCATACAGCAAGGCGCAGAAGTGCGCGCCAATTGGAACTTGGAGTTGGAATGGAATCCGAACACTACCGATTAAACGGATGGCGTTCCACTATATTTGCCGATTGAAATAAGATGATGAGCAGGTTTATTCTCGGGTTATTCTTGATATTCACGGTTGGCATTTCGATGGGCCAAAGCGTGTCAGAAACCACCGTAGCAGACGAAAAACCAAAGAAGAAGCGCAAGCCACCAAAAAAGGAGATGGTGCTCATCAATCTTAACTTCGACAGTTGGTTGGGAACTCCTTCAACCATTAGCCCAAAGTGGTTTTCATCGCGCGGAGTTGACGTGGCAATTCTCTACGATTACGTGATTGCGAAAAGTGTTTTCAGTATGGCGGCTGGTGTTGGCTTCAATTCGCACAACATTCACATGGAAGGATTTCCGATTGAATACGCGACCACGACAGGAAGCACCTTCACGAAACTCGACCCTTCATTTTTTGATGGGAAAAAGATCAGCGTAAATAAGATCTCTACAAACTTCATTGATATTCCATTTGAGGTTCGGTTCCGGTCTAAGCCTCATAAAAATGGAAAGCGAATTGCCGCATCCGTGGGATTCAAAATTGGATGGTTGGTTCAAAGCCACACCAAAACCAAGGTTGATGAAGATTATTTCTTCCAAGGAGTCAATTTTGGCAGCAAACAGAAAACCTACGACATTCCAAACCTGACCAAGTTCCGATATGGTTTAGCGGCACGTGTAGGTTACGCCAATTTCTATCTCAGCTTCTTCTATTCTTTGACACCACTATTCATTGAAGGTAGAGGTACGCAAGCTACTCCCATTTCTGTTGGAATCGGCATCAGTCCTTTCTGAGTTCTTGATCCTACGTAAACAAAAAAGAAGCTGATCAACGTTGATCAGCGGCTTTCACTAAACATTCGATGCGCTTTTATTGCAGCACTACTTTAAGTGCTGAACTTCCTTTTTCGCCTCGCAGTACCATGTGGTAAATGCCTGCATCCAATCTTGAGAAATCGAATGATTCTTTCGAAACGCCTGCGTTGAAATTTCTTGATTGAGTTGAAACCTGACGCCCAGAAATATCCATCATATCAATGGTCAATTGTTGTCCCTCAATCAAATTGAGATTCAAAGTAACCAAGCCATTCGATGGATTAGGAGAAACGGAAAAGCTACCTGCCAGCTCTTCTTCAATTCCACTAGGAGTTACAGTGCATGGAGTTGATTGAGCACCAATGTAAGTAAGTGTCTCAAAATCGATGTAACACACCCAGTTCACGCTATCCACAAACGGGTTTCTATTGCCTTGCTCGCTTTGAATAAAGTCGTTTCTAGCGATTTCCCATGCATCTGGTGGATCTTGCCAGTGCCATTGCTTCAGAACATCCTGATCTTGTCCATACTGTACAGCAAAGTCGATTGGATTTGGCAATTCCCAAGTGCCTCCTGTGCCATTCCATTTTACAGCCATGTAGAAGATGGCACGTGCTGCATCTCCTTTGTGCTGATCGCGCGGTTCATAAACCCGTCTTCCATCTGCATCATCACCATATTGGGCACCAAGAAATGAACTAGACTGAGCTTCGACATTTCCCAATGGACGATTGCTTCTTATGGCATTAGCGTTGTCTTGATTAACTGGAAACAAATTATGAAGGTCTGAATACTCCAATCCTTGATCATCCGGAAAATTCGGCATCCAGCTATGCGGCCAAGAGTGCTCCCTACTCATCACATCATAAAAGAACGCTCCAGTATACAGGTATTTGAAACCTGAATACACGCCTGTTATTACCTTCTGTCCTCCGGTCGTATCTCTATGAGCAAACTTATCTATCATCACTGGGCCATAGCTACCATAGAATATCTGATCGTAATTCTGACCCAAGCGAGTTTGTAGGTCTGTCAGAAAATTCCCGCTGTTCGGGTCCAAGCCATTGTAGTAGGTTCCCATCATGGTTGCTGGTGTGGTAACAGAACCGTCTAGCGGTGCAGCGGCATAATAATTCTCATAGCCTGCTGGACCATTGAAAGAATAAGCTGAGAAGAAATAAGTTGTTCCAGCAACGTTATACGAAGGCTTGAACGAACCTGCTGGCCCAACATATACAACTTGAGTTCCTGCATCGATATAATCACCTTTCACATAGGTTTCGCCATCAACAGGCGCGCCCATGAACTGGTTTTCAATACCACGAGTTACGATGTAATTTTCTGGAATTACCGAGGCATTACTGAAGCTAACCTGATAACCGTAAGTTGTAACATTGGAAAATGTAAGATTGACCGGTGCTGCAGTTGGCTCCGTAGCATAGTTGCCACCAATAGCGTATAGATTGATCACGTAAGTCGTTTCGTCCCCATTCGCATCGTCATTCGTAATTGTTAACATTCCAACACGCGAGCCGCTTGCACCCGCACTGAAATTGAGTGTAAAGGTTTCTGATCCAGCCGCTGCAACAGAGCTTGGCGTTGCACCCAGGGTGAAATCGGAAGCATTCGGTCCTGAAAGTTGAAAATTGCTTAGCGCAAGAGGCGATCCAGCAGCAAGATTCACGTTTTCTATGGTGATGTCAACGCTTGATTGATTTCCAACCACAAGCGTACCGTTATTCACAATGCTTTCAGCTCCGCTTGTTACACCGATTTCCTGAGCATTGGTGGGAACTTGCGTTATCAGTTCAATCTCATCAAGCGCTACATTTCGTCCGCTTTGCTTGTTTGTGAAATACCAACGCACGTAGCGGCTCGCTCCTGCAGGATAGTCTGTGTATTCAATGAACGTTGAGCCGGCCGCATCCAGATCAGACTGATTCAAAACGCGCATGTTTGTCCACGTTGATCCATTCACCGATTCTTGAATCGTAAAAACATCATTGGTGGCTGTGCCTTGACCTTTGATGTTGTAGGTAACGCCACCACAGACATCGCTGAAGTTCACCACCACATACTCATCGTCAGCATCCAGTTTGCACGCTGCGCCTACCAATCCGTTGGTGTAGCGCGTGCCGTTTGCAATAATATCGAGGCTTTCATCCCAACCAGTAGGCGCCAGATCGTCAAAATTCCAAGACGTTGGAAGGGTTGCCTGTCCGAAAACCACCGATGCTGCAAGCACGGAAGCCATTAATGTGGTAATTCTTTTCATTGTGTTGTTTATCAAAATTTAATGCCTACTGAGGCTGTCCAACGTCTTCCTTGTCCTACAAAAACCTGCGCAGCCGTGGCATCAAAGGTCTGTGATCCAGAAACAGCATTGTTCTGCGCATCAGAAATATATGTTCTATCAAGAACGTTAAGCACGCTTGCACGCAACATCACGTCCATTTTTTTGAGTTTGATGGTCCATCCGGCATGAATGTCAAACAGATAATACGATGGTACTTTCCACGAATCCCGACCACGATTATCACCTTGAAGATCGAGTGGATTGAAATCGGAATAATAGTTTGCGAAATACGTGATCTGCCCTTTGATGTACACGTCCTTCACAGGCTTCACTTTAATGCTGCCCGATACCTGAAACTGAGCGGCATCGCCCACATGAACACCGTTAGCGTCCACATCAACCGAGTCTACAGGCGTATCGCTGCCTTGAATGTAATAGTAACCCAATGCCTGTCCTTTCCATCTCCAGTCACCGTAAGAGATCAATCCTTCAACATCAAAATACCAAGCTGTTTTGTAAATCGCATCCACCTCAATTCCTTGATGTACCGAACCTAGATTAGGGATATTGATGGTGGTTGGTGTCCCGCCAATTGCAACAGAAGTCTGAACTGGCCGACTTTCCCAAGTTGTCCGATAAAGATTGAGATTGGCAGCCCAACGAGAATACTTGATACCATAACCCAATTCAACTCCCCAAGCAACTTCCGTAGCAACACCTTTCACAATATTGAAGCTCGTTCCTGCATAAACGTCCGATATATATGGCGGACGGAAAAAGACACCGCCATTCACAAACACATTCATATGATCGTTGATGCGGTAATTGACGCCCATTTTGGCAGTTCCTCCTTGAAAATGGATCCAGTCTGTAGTAGCAACCCTCGCTTCCTTACTATTGTGAGTATATACGTTCCCGTTATACACAACAGTATCGTTGATTCCCAATACTTGCCGCATAGTGGTGTCTTCAAGCACTAGGTCACGCTTACGGTACTGGTCTGACCTCCGATAAGAATTATTGGCACCGGAAACACTGATAAAACCTGAAAACTTGTCTTTTGAATATTCGAGCTGCGCAAAAACACCTGCAGTATAAACACTCGTATTAGCACGATATCCAGCCACATCTCCCACTCGCTTCACGTTATCGGAAGGGTCGAAAAGATTGGTCTGTTGTGTAGTAGAGTTAATGACCACGTAATCTCCGCCCAAAAGATCATAAGGCGTACTGTAGTGCTCAACCCAATACGAACGGAAATCAATTCCTACGGCAAGATCCCAATAGTCATTGAACTTATGGTTGACCGTGGAGAGCAGTCCGTACCAATAATGGTTATTCATATTGGCCAGAACGAAGTTTCTTGCCTTATACTGACTTGTGTCGTTCACAACAGTGGTATCGTACGGAGGTACAAAAGCCGTTCCTATGATGTTTTCGTTATAGAGAGCTGTAAGGTCGTATTGACCATATTGATCAAAAGCAGCCGTATTCCCTCTAAGTTGCGTTCCTCCACCTTTGCCAAACGATCCGTAAGCAATATTGGAAACGGCCCATTTTCCTTTAGACCAGAAATGTTTCAGGCTGAAAATCGGCTTGTGATAGAAATTCTCAGCAACGGATTGTTGCTGGCCCATCGCATTAGGATCATTCCTGCTTTGAATCAAGTTTCCCCACTGCTGATTGTAGCGTCTTCCGTAATTACCTGGTAATGGATTTGAAGTGACTGAAGTGTTGTTAAGATCCACACCCAGTGATTGTGCATAAGCCCTATCGTAAATGTAAATCGGTTGCATGTAACTACGCTGCCCTCTTGTTTGTGGAGCGCCCATAGCAGAAGCACTCAAGGTATGGTTTCCGAACTGCTTCTGAAGTTTAACGAAATAGAAGAAGCGACTTGCCGAAGTAGCATCGACCCACCCGTTCTGATAATCGTAGGCAAACGCAGCCGTTACACCCCAGCCTTTTGGCAATCGGCCAGAATTGTAGCTGACATTGGTTCTTATAAGACCATTGTTCCCAACCGTTACGCCAACTTCTGTAGAGCGTTTGGATGTGATTCCTGCGGTGAGAATGTTCATGCTTCCACCAACGGCCGGAATGGAAAGTTTGCTGGCCCCTAATCCACGTTGAACCTGAATACGCTGCGTTACACCATCTAACCCGAACCAGTTGCTCCAATACACCCAGCCGGTTTCCATATCATTCATTGGCACACCATCTATCTGAACAGAGATGTTTCGCTGAGAAAAACCACGGATTGTCACTCTTGCGTCTCCAGCTCCACCACCTTGCTGTGTGGCATACACACCAGGGGTTGAGTTCAGAAGCATTGGCAATGGTTGCGAAGAAACCTCCTCTCGAATTTTAACCGGATCGATGTTGGTAAAGGCCACAGGTGTTTCGCGGTCAAGTGCCATATCGGCCACTACACGAACCTCATTAAGCGTTACTGTGGTGAGGGAAAAGTTCAATTCCAGGTCGCCACCGTTAGCCTTCACGGTTTTTGATATCGGTTCGTAGCCGATATACGTTACTTGAAACGTATAATCACCGTTCGGAAGTTCGATGGAAAATTGGCCGTCAAAATCGGTCACAACTCCTTTTCCTTCGCCATAGACCACGTTGGCAGATATCAGCGATTCAGCCGAATTCGCATCTCTCACAACGCCATGCACACGCGTTTTCTGAGCGTAAGCTGATCCTACGGCTAGAATTACCGCAAAAACAAGAACGAGAAGTTTCCTCATTGAACGTTCGGTTTACTTACCGAGCATTACTTTGCGCGACAGCACATCTCCATTTTTCAGAGCCACACGAACGATGTAGATCCCTGTTGTGAGGTGTTCCAATTTAAGCTGATGCTTGTTTGTAGGAGCTTTGTCAAAGTTGAATTTTGCAGCTTCTTGACCAAGGATGTTGAATACTTGGATGCTAGAAAGGTCCTGAGAAGCAGACACCATCAAATGCTTGTCTACCGCAGGGTTTGGGAACATGTTGAATTTGCTTACTTGGCCGTCATTCACTCCAAGTCCGAAGCAATCACAGGTGTGCCATCCCAATTCGGTAAATGTGTTTTCTGGAAGGCTGTCCCATTCCACTTCAGGAAGAAAATCATTCAATCCGTCCGTATCACCTTTAAGAACTGACGGTTTTCTGATAAGTGTCTTGTCAGTTGTCCACCATGTTCCGTTGGCATCGCTCCATGCTGTTCCTGGGTCTTCTCCGATCTTTCCAATGATATCCAAAAGGTTATTTCCACCTCCTTTGATCAACGGCACCGCATCATCACCATTGAAATAAAAAGGAGAGTTTGATTGAACATATGTAGGATTAACGAATGTATCAGCAACTGCTTGCAACGCCATATCAACTGGCTCTTCCAACCCAGTTCCACTAGCATTTCGTTTATCAACCACAATCACATAGGTGCCATGAGAAGGAATAGTACCAGCAAGTGCAACAAGCATTGGTGTGCCTGATCCATCACGGAAACGACCTACGCTGTATTCGCTCAGATCAATCGGAGCGTTAGTTGGATTATAAAGCTCTAATGCTCGGTTGTTACCAGATCCTACTACATATTCTGAAATGAAAAGTTCAGAACAGTCCTGTGCCTGAACACCAAATGATCCGATTAAAGCGAAAGATAGAAGTACAAGTTTTTTCATGTTTAATAGCTGCTAAATGCGCGGCAAAGGTAGATTATCTCTTTAACGAACAAAGGTCTTGTTAATGGCAAATTCGAGTTTTAACAATTCCTTCAATTTAATCCGATGTTCTTACATTTTTTGGCTGTTAGAGATGTAAGAAAAGCCCAAAGTTTTGTTTGCATCATGTTGTGGGATTGAGGTAATTTGTGTTAAACCAACTGAAATGAAACGCACTTTACTAATCATTCCCCTGTTATTTATCTTCTTGAATGTCCTTGGTCAGAATTGGCTAAAAGGAACCGGAGGTGCCGGAAATGACGAGGCATTGGACATAACTTCTAACGGTCAAGGAGGGTTCCTCGTTTCTGGGTTTTTCTCTTACAGCACTGACTTTAATGGAACCGTATTGAACTCTCTTGGTGAAATTGATGCCTTCGTTGCACAAACCAATCCGCAGGGTGAAATAAGTTGGGTAAAGCAGTTCGGTGGAACGGGGAGTGATGCTGCCTACGCCAACGACATTGACGCGAGTGGTAACATTTTCGTGTCAGGTTATTTCTCTGGCACGATGACAGTGGATGGAACAACCCTTAACTCAAACAGTGGTTCGCAGGATGTATTCCTCGCCAAACTCGACCCAACGGGAAACCTCCTTTGGATAAAGACCTTTGGAGGTTTTGATCACGACTTTGTTTATGACCTGGCGGTCGATCAGGCAGGAAACGCCATCATTACCGGAAACTTCAAAGGAACGATCACGGTTGGTTCAAATACCTACAATTCGGTCATTGATCCTGAAGACAACGAGCCCTCCTACGACATCTTTGTGGTGAAATACGATGCATCAGGGAATGTCCTTTGGTCAAAAAACGGGCAAGCGAACCATGACGACCGTGGAACGGGCCTGGCGGTAAACAGCAACAACGAGATTGCGCTGATAGGTCAGTTCTCCGACACGCTCACCCTAACCAACATTTATCCCAACCAAGTTTACAACTCGGGTTTTGTGATGATGTTCGATTCCGATGGTGATGAGATGTGGATGCGAAAAATGAGTGCGAGCATGTGCATTCCTTACGATATCGTGTTCTATCAGGATTCACTGATGTACATAACTGGAGATTTCACGGGACAACTTGCCATTTTCACAACCCCACTGACCACCACAAACTCACCCTATCTGAGCAAGTTATTTCTGACGAAGATGAACACACAAGGGGATGTGCTATGGCTTGAAAACGATGGTTCTGACACCCAAGTAAGTTCGCGCGCGGTTGATGTCGATGCCAGTGGAAATGCTTACATCACTGGCTATTTCAAATGTCGGATGGATGAATATTCCCAACAATATGGTGATGGCGTGTTCTATTCGGCCGACCGCAGAGACGTTTTCGTGACGCAATATTCTTCAACCGGAACACGAAATTGGGAACGGCAGTTCGGTGGACCCGGAGATGATGTGGCTTGGGATATGGTAATTCAAGGAACGCAGCCAATTGTTGTTGGAGCATTTTCCAAGTACTTCCATGCGCCTAATAGCGGCAGCTTCTTGTCAACAGGTTGGACAACAGATCAGCCGCTGTTTTTACCTAACAGCCCTTCTATGAACTATTGTACAGACACGCATTATGGTTCTTTCGCTACCATCGAAAGCACTGGCCAACAGGACATACTAATCGCCAAACCAGTAGATCTGAGTAGACAACCCTACGACTATTTCAGCAGGAACGGCACCAACTGTGACCGCGATTTTCTGACGCCATGCATCAATGGCACCTGTCCCGACACGATTCAAAGCTGCGAACTTGTTGGTCTTGAATATGAATCTGTTACAGGTTCGAACGGGTTTATTGGTCCTACTTACAATTTCCTCTGGTCAACTGGTAGCACAGCCACAGCCATTGGCGGACTTGGATCGGGCACATATTGGCTTCAAGTGAGCAGAGATGACAATTGCTATTCAAATTCAGATTCTGTTGTGGTTATCGTTCATGACATCCCAAATGCACCATTGATCTCTGACGATGTTGTAGTGAACACGGAAGCAGCTTCGCCTGATCGAATTTTCGTTTGTTACCCAGATAGCGTTCATCTGAGCATGAGCGGAATCGATACGATCAATAATCTTTATGGCTGGTCTTGGTCTTCTAGCCTTATTCAACATCCTTTTTTAGACACAACGATTACCACGTCCGGATTGTACACGGCACATCATCAATCTCCCGCAGGGTGCGAAACAGCAACGGATGTTCTTGTTCACATTGACGATTGGGCAAATGAAGATACGCTCGACCCTCACATTCTGGTGGGGACTTCAACTTATGATCTCTCACAGACAGATACGCTCATCGCTTGTTCCGGAGACATGATCCAATACTTGGTCATCGATAGTTCCCACTATCAAACAGTAGGACTGTCCATGCCGTATTTTTCCTCTGATTGGAGTATTAGTTTTCCCGACATCCCTTCTTCAATGACTTATTTCGACTGGTACGAAAATGAAACAGGAGACCTTGACACTTGGATGATGGGAAATTCATTTGAAGCCACGGAATCAACTTGGGTCATACTTGACGTTGAGCTGACCGACCATTGCAATGGCGACACCTCCACCTACATCCTTCATCATGAGTTCTATCTGGACGTGACAAATTTCAACACGCAGGAATATGGCAATCATCGCATCTGTCCGGGGGATACACTACAAATTGGCGTTAACGGAGGTGCCTTTTACCATTGGACGGGTCCGGCCATCATTAGCCCAGATACATTGAACTCGATTACGGTAAACAGTGCTGGCACCTATGAATGGACAACTTCTGTGCTCACTCCTTCTGGAAGCACTTGTAGCGAATCCGATACCTTCCGCATCCGCAATTTGGAGGCCCCAGACATTACTATGGTTCCGTCAAACGGAGTGATCTGTCCCAATGATTCTGTGCAGATGACCGCACCTCCTGGCAGCAATTATCAATGGATAGGCCCCAATAATGCCGTTGTGGGTTCCGTCCAGACCATTTGGGCAAATACTCCTGGTTTCTATTTCTGTGAAATGGTAAACACAGGTGGTTGCTTTCTGATTTCAAACGAAGTTGAGGTGCGCGGGTTCAACACTCCATACATCTCGGCTGAACCGCAACAGACCATTTGCGAAGGCGGAACCGTTACACTGACCGTATTTGCAAATGAAGGCTCAATTTTGGATTGGCCCTCACCATTGGTTGACGGTCTAACAGAACAGGATATCTATCAGGCCGGATATTATGAAGTAACGGCCTCTTTCTGTGGTATCACTGATACACTGGGAATCACCGTAATTGATGTTTCTCCAGAAGTCAATCTGAACATTGCTGGATACGACACTATCTGTGCAAGCGAATTATTGGAAGTGCACGCCCCTTCGGGTTACTATTCCTATGAGTGGAACACTGGGTCACAAGATGTGGAGATTGAGATCACCCAATCGGGCATGTATTTTCTGACCGCAGAGAATTTTGACGGGTGTATCGGTCATTCCGATACCCTGTATGTGGAGGTGCTTCCTGCGCCTGAACCGCCAACATTGTCAGACACCACCATTTGTCTTGGGGGAACAGCCATTTCCTATGTTCAAAGCAGCGGCCAACCCGTCTATTGGTTCACTCAACAAATGGATTCACTTGGAATCTTTTCGTCCATCACCACCGATTCGGTAACAGCAAGCTTCTCGTATTATGCTGCGCATTTCAATGGCGCGTGTTTCAGCGTATTGGACACGGCCTCAATCAATCTTTTCCAAGGAGTTGCACCGCCATTGATTTTAGGTTCAACCACGCTTTGTCCTGGAGACTTGTTGCAATTAAGTACCGATTCATCTCAAACGCTCAGTTACTCGTGGCTATTGCCCGATTCAACATTCGTAAATGGAACGGAATTGGGTCTATCGGCACCCGATTCGGGTATCTACACGCTTTTTGCGGAACATCCGGTTTGTGGCGTCCAAACAGTAAGTGAATATGTCCAATTGGTCACTGCTTCCGATTTTTCCATTGTGTTTTCGATGGGCGATTCGCTCAACTGTCTTGGCGATTCTGTTTGGCTGGTTCTACCCGGTTCTTTCTCTGAATTATCATGGCTTCCTTACCAATCACCGTTAGATTCAATTCTGATCCTAGAGAATTCCGAAGTCTGGGCTTCTGTGGTCGACACGAACGGTTGCGGACTGAACACAGATACAGTGCATGTTCAGTTTCAAGCGCCACCATCAGCACTAGCGTTGCCGCATGATACAATCTGCCAAGGAGAAACCGCTATACTTAACGTGAATTCGATCAATATACTGCTGCTTGACGATGGGCAGAATCAAAGTGTGATAACAAGTCCATTTGAATCGGACATCATAGCATCTGACACAGCCTATATTTTTCTTTTTGCCGATTCTGTAGGATGTCTTTCTCCTCCCATGAATTGGCAAATATCCGCAACTCAAGTTCCTGGAACGTTGGAAATTTCTGGAGACACCTCGCTTTGCGAAGGGGAACAACTTCAACTGAGTGTTTCTCCTTCGAACTTAGGAATCATTGTGTTCTTCGATGAATTCTCAGATACATTAGGCGTAGCCTCCAACGGACAATTGCAGATAAACAATGTTTCGGATGGAAACCCTGCAGGAGGTGCTTACGCCATCTTGGAAATTGATGGCTGCACGGTTCAATCGGCCTTTTTGGAGATCAATGTTCTTCCGCTGCCGGACGACCCAAATCTTATCATAGTAGGCAACGGATGTCCAGAGGACACGGTTCTCGTTTACGCTTCGGATTCTACCAGCCTAGACCATTTTTGGATTGGCCCAAACGGGTTCAGTTCCACAGAAACGATTCTTGTGTTCGACCCTATAGAAGCAAATGAGCAAGGAACTTATTCGCTCCGTATTGAACAAAATAGTTGTTCTTCGGATACGAGTTCTATCGAAATTGCCATTGCTCCTGTTCCTGATGTTGAACTGATTCCCGATACGGTCATCTGCTTCGGAGATATTCTTGACTTGATATTAGATCACTCATATGATCAGGTCCTTTGGTCAACCAATGAAACGGGCGAAATCATCTCCGTATCAGATTCTGGCATTTACTGGGTAACCGTTACTAACGAATTCGGTTGTTGGAATTCGGACACGACCATTGTCGAAACGGTGACGTGTAATTTGATCACGTCCAATATTATTACTCCAAACGGTGATGGTTACAATGACGTGTTCAAATTGGAAGCCGAAGGCTTGGTAGAGGTTCACGTCAAAATCTTCTCTCGATTTGGAAAGCTCATTTACGAATGGCGGACACTTGATGGTGCTTGGGATGGAACCACGCAGGATACCAGGCTGAATGTTTCAGATGGCACCTACTATTTTGTAGGAAACTACTTGGATGTTTCGGGAGAGTACGGCACCAAGAAAGGCTACATCCAAGTAATTCGTTGACGATTAATTTCTGCTCTTCATATTATTGACTGAATTACCTTTGCGGCATGCCCGGATGGCGGAATTGGTAGACGCGCACGTTTCAGGTGCGTGTGCCGTAAGGCGTGTGGGTTCGACTCCCACTTCGGGCACGTTTTGAACAACGGAATGGGGATAATGCTATCCCCATTCTGCATTTTGACCTTTTCCTTTTCCATAATATCGTACTGCGCAAATTCGTTTTTGTGGCGCAAACACTTAATTGACACGATATGAAAAGGTCAATCATCACATTAGCAGTTACTGGTTTCATTTGTTTTTCAGCAACCGCTCAAGACAAGGAAAAGAAATCGAAGATCGTTCGCTTCAGCAACATTACCGAAGCCTCAGTTGGGTTTCAAATGGGCGAAACCACTCAGATAACCTCCTTCTCTGAAGGCGAAACAGAAGTAGATGTGGCAGGGCACAAGATGCCTGCGCCAAGACTCGCTTCTTCCTTCGGTATGTTGGTTGGCGATATTCTCTACTTAGGCCCAGGAGCTGCTTACACCTTTCAGCCAAAGGACAGCCACAACCAGCAGGAGCACCAGATTGACATATTCGGACAGTGCCGACTCAATTTTGCCAACGGCCGTGTTAGGCCATTTGCCGATTTCAAAGGCGGTTATCACTTTGCAACATTGGACCAGGTAGATCAAGCATTAGACCCCGACTGGTACAAATGGGATGGCTTTTTTCTTGAACCAGCGCTTGGTATCTCTTTCAAACTGGGCGGTCATGCCTTGCTCAACACTTCGCTTGGCTATCAGTTCGTCAATGCAGGAAACCGCATAGAGCAGACCATTATGGATGAGAATGGAACTCCGTTGGTGAATGCAGCCATGAACGAGAAATACCATCGCTTTCTGCTAAGCTTCGGCTTCACCTTCATGTAGCAGTCAATCTATGTTCCGTTGCTTGTACAGCTTCCGACTGTCCAGGTCGTAGCAGAGCAATCGGCCATAATCCTTACCCAAATAGGTGTGCGAACACCCATTATCTAGGCAGATAAATGGAGCGTCTGTTTCGATGGCCGTTTTGATCTTGGATATCTTGGTGGGCGTGTGACCGAAAAAAATGGTCTTGCCATTGAGTTTCTGCTCAACCTTGAAATTCCGAATCCAAACCATGGCATGCAGATCGGTAAGCGGCTTCTCTATTTGAACATTGAGTCCTGCGTGAACGAGGTAAAACCCATCCAACTCATAGTAATAAGGAAGCCTGCGTAGAAAGCGAAAAATCCGTTTGCGGATTAGCTGCTCTTTATTCAGCAGATTGAGCGAGTTGCGCGATTTGAGCAGCATCCGCAATTCTTCCGGTTGGTTTTGGATGATGTGAAGCACCGTTTCCTCGTGGTTTCCCATCAATGGATAAACGTTGTAGCCTTCGTCTTCCAACCTGAGCACATGATCGATCACTTCTTTGCTGCGCGGACCGCGATTGATGAAATCGCCCAGCAGAAAGAGTTGATCATCGTGATTGAGTTGCACTTTTTCGAGCAAACTGATGAAGGTATTGGCACAACCGTGAATGTCGGTTATGACCAAACGCCTGCCGCCATTCTTTGGCGGTTTCACTTTCATTCCAATAGTGCCGAGGGGTAACATCAGAGCCCGAGCTTCATGCTGATTTTGAACGCAAGATTGTCAAATTGGTCGGAAAACGCGTATGCTCCGTAACGATAAAAAATACCGCCACCGATTCCGATCAAATTGACCTTGATAATGTCCTCTATCACCAAGCCTGTTTCCAGGTATCCGTTGTGCATGTCTTCAATGGTAAGCCCTGTGTGCAATTGCGGTTTGGTGAGCCATCCGATGCCGAAACTATTGACCCAATGAAACTCCGGGCGCATCCATTTGATGCCGGTTTTCAGCGAACCGAAATTGTGGCGCTGATGCAAGGCGATCTGAATCTGATTGAGGAATTCGTTGGGGCGCATGGTTTCAAATGAATTGGGAGAGAACACCGTAATGTCCTGAAAGTTGGCGCGAGGCGTATACATTTTCAGATATGGAACGGGGGTCGATGTCCAACCGGCACTCAATTGCCAATGCTCCATCCCGAATTTTCGGATGCGGAATTTGCCCTGCAGCCTCAGATCGGCCTTCCAATAATCATAATCGGACGATAGGATTCCTTTCAGGCCTTTGGTTACGGTTGCCCAAAGGATAAGGGCTCCTTTGTCTTGAATGATTTCGCGATTGCCCAAGCGCATTTTCTTTTCGAAAGGTGCAAAACGGAATCCTGCACGGATCTCTGCAAACTGATACTTGTTTATGCTATCGGTGGTAGCCTCGGGCACGTAGCGATAATCGTGTTTGCTTTCTGCGTCCTGATGCCTGAATTGCGCCTCAAAATGCCAGCCTCGCAAGGGATTTATACGCACACCTGCATTCCAGCCGTTCATCAGGTCCATGCGTTGCACGGTCAGGTCGCGGTACATCTCGCCCAGCGACAGATTATCGCTCACCAAAAACTCCTGTGCCCCAATTTCGCTCACATCGTGGTAATAGGCTCCAAGCAATTGCAGTCCCAAATTCCTGTGAAGCGTAAACGCGGCATCGCCTCCATATTTCACTTCCTTATCCTTGAAACCATAGGCCACATACGCGCCAAAATTGGCCCACTTGATGAGATCGGGAGCGGTGTGCATGCCTACGCCCAAACGGAAACCTTCGTAATCATTGAAATCGATGATCTTATCCAGATCGAGTTCTATTGGCCCAATGGGGAAGCGCCCTGTTGCTGCCGCAATCAACAGTTTGATGCGCTTTTCCAACTTCAGTTCCTTGCCCAAACTATCTATTACATGGTAAGTTCGAAGCTCCTTATCGGTTAGCGGGGCTTCTCGCTCGGCATTCCAATAGGCAGAGTCTTTCTTGTGCGCTTTGGAATCGAGTTCCAAAGTGTTTGAACTGATGTCGGTGGCGCGCACCTTCTCATCCAGATTCACTTCCCGATTGTAGGTGGTGCCAATTCCTTTGATGTTGAACCCGCCCAGGTTCAGACCCATCATTTTAAAATCGGTATTGAGCTGTGTGGGAAACCATGTCCTGTCCTCCAACTTCTCGTATTTGTGCTGGATCTTGATCTCCATGCCTTGGCCATCTACCACATTGGCCGATGCGTTCATCAAAGCCATATCGGTCATGTTGATGTGCAATTGCCCTTGCAAGGCATCGAACTTCTTTCCTTTTTTAGGTTGATAACTGATGATGATGACAGTGTCCTGATCCACCATCAGCGTGTCTTCAATATTGAAGAAATAGTTGTTCCAACTGTTTGGGCTGATAGGGCCGAGAAAGGCCTGCTGCCCCAAGGAGAAATAATCTTTGTAGAAGGAGAACGATTGCATCTGACTGGCCAGCATGGCAAACTGCGGATTCTTCATGCCCGAAAAGCGCGTGGCTTCCACATTATCGGTGAATTTGCCGTTGCGGAACTTGCGTTCGTACACATTTTCCGACATCATGATGTGCTGCTTTTGCAAGAGGTTGCGAATGGCCACCAGCATGGTGTCTTCTGCCGAGCGCTTGTTGGTAATGGCCGTGTCTTCGTCCAGAGTGAAGATCGTTTTCTCGTATGCCTTGTAAGAGAAAAACGGCAGATTGGCAGGGTCGTTCTCCTTGCGGTTCTTGACCACATTTTTGATAATGCGATCGGCCGGATTCTCTCCAGGCAGAATGGTTACCTCCGCCAGCTGTGTGTTCGATCGCGGAAGCTTGAAAACCAAGGAATCGGCCACATTGGAAACCGGAAAACTGCGTGTTTGATACCCGATGTATTTGATGCGCACATGCGAAACAGGAACCCTTGCCTCCACTTTAAAGAAACCGTTGAGGTCGGTGGTGGTGCCGCGCGGACCATCATTGAGCACCACATGCGCAAACACCAAAGGCTCATTCGTAAGGCTGTCTCGCACAAAGCCTTTGATGAGCTGCTGCGCATCAGCACATTGGGATATGACCAGAAAAAACGTGAACCAAAACAGCCTCATGGCCACAAAAGAAAGCAAATTGGTCATGGCTACAATTGTCTCATCCAAATACCAACAAAACGCAACTGTAACCGATGTCACCATGGGTTCGGAAAACATGTGGAACCTTTAGAATTACATCAACAGAACCAATCATGAAAAATCATCATCAAGTACTCATAATTGGAGGCGGCACCGCAGGAATAATGGTGGCAGCCCAATTATTGAAGAAGCACAACGCGATGGACATTGCCATTATTGAGCCAGCCACCACACATTATTATCAGCCTGCTTGGACCTTGGTGGGAGCAGGAACTTTTGATTTCAATAAAACGGCCCGACCAATGTCGTCTGTGATGCCCAAGGGCGTTACATGGCTAAAGGAATACGCCACTGGTTTTAAACCCGAAAGCAACACCGTTACCACCGGAAAGGGAGAATACACCTACGATGTATTGGTGGTGGCGCCCGGCCTGGTAATGGCTCCCGAACTGATTGAAGGATTACCCGAGGCATTGGCCAACAAGACCGCGGTTTCCAACTACACCGACCCAGAGGAAGTGTGGCGGCAGATCAAGAATTTCAAAGGTGGAAATGCGGTGTTCACCCAACCTACCACGCCTATTAAGTGCGGTGGTGCGCCACAGAAGATCGCTTATCTGGCGGCAGATTACTTTCAGAAAAATGGCCTGAAGGATAAGACCAATGTGGTATTTGCCACACCCGGTTCGGTGATCTTCGGTGTAAAACCCATTGCGCATACGCTGATGGAGGTGATCAACCGCTACGACATTCACCTGAAGACGCACTACGCGCCCGTGAAGATCGATAGCGTGAACAAGGTCGTTACCTTCAAATACGTTGCTCCCGATCAGAACATGTGTGTGATCAACGAGACCAACGATCTGGAAGAACGTCTAGAAGGCGATTCCACCATTAAAATGCCATTCGACCTACTACATATTGCACCGCCACAAACAGCACCGAAATTCGTCAAGGAGTCAACGCTTGTAAACGAAGCCGGTTGGTTGAATGTGGACACCGGCACCATGCAACATAAGTACTTCCCCAACATTTTCGGCCTTGGTGATGTGGCCGCATTGCCTACCGCAAAGACCGGTGCCGCCATTCGCAAACAGGTGCCTGTGGTAGTGGAGAACATTCAGCGCGTATTGCAGAACAAGGCCATCAGCGATAAGACCTACAACGGTTACTCTTCGTGCCCTTTGGTAACGGGCTACGGTAAAATGGTGCTGGCCGAATTCGATTATGCAAGCAATTTTACACCCGACCCAAAATTGAAACAAATGCTTGTCTTCAATTCCGATAAGGAACATTGGCGCTTGTGGATGCTGAAGAAATACATGCTTCCGTACCTGTATTGGAACAAAATGATGAAGGGCGAACAAGTATAGCCTACGCAACGAAGAGACCATTAACTTGGTCTCATGGAAAAACAGCGCTCGTATTACATCGTTAAACATGGTTCTGCCAAAGAATCGTTTCAGCTTCGAGAATCAGAAATCCCTGCGGCAAAAGCGGGCCACATCCGTGTTGAGGTAGAGGGTTTCGGAATCAACTTTGCCGACATCATGGCCCGAAAAGGCCTGTATCAGGATGCACCACCAACGCCTTGCGTGGTGGGTTATGAGTCGGTTGGTAGAACAATGGATGCATCGGTGATCGGTGGCGAAACCATTCCTGCGGGAACGCGCGTGGTGGCCTTCTCCCGTTTTGGCGGATATTCTACCCATGTGTTGGCCGATGAACGGGCGGTTCAGCCCATTCCAGAAGATATTCCCTTGGGCGAAGCATTGGCGCTGGCGGTTCAGTATTGCACGGCCTACCATTGTGCCGAGGAGCGCGTTTCCATTTTTCCGGAAGACCACGTGTTGGTGCAGGCCGCAGCAGGTGGCGTGGGCACGGCCTTGGTGCAATTGCTGAAACGGAAAGGCTGCACCATTTACGGAACGGCAGGTTCGGAAGAAAAACTGGATTACATCCGCAAGCAAGGGGTTGATGTGGCCATCAACTACCGAACACACGATTTTGCCAAGGTCATCAAAGAGAAATTGGGGACCAGAGGTTTGGATGTGGTGTTCGATTCCTTGGGCGGAAAGAGTTTTTCGGATGGATTCAAAAGCTTAGGAAAAGGCGGCAGGATCATCGGTTTTGGCGCTTCGGAGCAAGTGGCTGGCGGACTGGCCGCCATCAACGCACTGAAACTGGCTGCCAACTTCGGGCTCTTCAGTCCTATTCAATTGCTGATGAGCTCCAAAGCCATGATCGGAGTGAACATGCTGCACGTGGCAGACGACCGCCCCGAAGTATTGGCCCGCACCATGAAAGCGGTGGTCGATCTTTGGAAAAAAGGCGAGATCAAACCCGTAGTAGGTGCCGAATTCCCAGCTGATCAATTAGCAGAGGCCCACGAGTTTGTGGAAGGCCGAAAATCAATGGGTAAAGTGGCCGTGAGGTGGTGATCACTTCACCCGCCTGAACATCCACCCCGAACCATCGGTCTTTAGGCCGTATTCAAATTGCAGACCAAGCGATTTCTTTAGGCGGGCCAGCACAAAGGCCGGACTGCTCTTGCGTTTCCATTCTTCCTTAGGCAGAAACAATCCCTCGCCCACCTCTAGCTGTATGAGGGCGCCACGCAGGTGCGTGTCTCTTCCGCGCTTTATGGGCAATTTTTCAGGCATGTCATCCTTGGCTATCTTGAGTCTGTTCAACGAACTGTGTCAACCCTGAAGGTTGGCCGCGGCCAACCTTCAGGGTTGTGTCAATCGGTTTTCAAATATGATCATCATCTGTGACATTGTAAGGTTCCATCCGTTAAGTGGTCTTGTCCATTTCTTTCT